>NZ_VAUV01000010.1 GCF_005780165.1 Phragmitibacter flavus
ACGGGCTCCTTGCATTCCGAGCCCGCCGAAGCAATGATGACCCCCTAACCACGGTGTCACACCTAATGAGTCAACGACACCCTCTTTCCTACACCTCCCCGGTGTCATTTACTTTTGAGGCAACAAGTGGGAATGGAAGAGGGGTGAATTCATAGAGCAAAAACCGCAGGCCAGATGCTCGGAATTAAAAAAACCAAGCCGTGTTGAATGGATAAAATGAATTTCCTCTTGCATTTGTTGATGGTCCCTCCTAATTAACGGTCCGCATCGCGCAAGCGAGCAATGGGTAGGTGCCCGAGTGGCTAAAGGGGGCAGACTGTAAATCTGCTAGCTTACGCTTACGCTGGTTCGAATCCAGCCCTGCCCACCATTTCATCACGTTGGTTCAGACACGAGCTTAAACGGCAGGCTGAGAAAGTCAGACTACGGATTTTCACAGGCCTGGCCGGGACAAATGAATAACCTGGCGGGATCGGTTCAATGTTTTGTCTATGGTCCATTTTGGGTTCCTGATCGAAGGTGTTAAACAGGAATTTGGTGATGTTCTTTTGGACATGCATGAGGGGATGCAAAAAATTCATCAATGGATTTAGTTGCGTAATCCTTATCATTGCGTAAATCTCTATAAGCGCCTCTGATCGTGGCGGTGATTCAAGCTTTCGGGGGTTTGCTTGAGTTGCCATGTCCATTGTCAGGGGCGCGGTTTTTTGGTAGCATTGTTGTCATGGGGATCGACGAAGTTAACGCATGCGCCATCGTGACGATCAATCGTTTCTACGACAAGAATGGCAGGCGGCCAGGGAGTCTTTTCATGGGACCGCAGGAGATCGAGGTCTTTCGGACACACAATTCTGGTGTTGAGTTGAATTTCTTTGGGATTCCCGTTGAGCCTATGGAACTGCCAGGGGTGATGGCGAAGGACGAATGACCCAAAAAACGCCATCGCCGCTTGATTGTCTCGGGGATGGCGCCTTCAAATGGCAAAGCTCGAATTGATGTTTCAAGCTCAGGCGTTTTTTGGACGCATCATGATCGCCGGATTAACGGCGATGAATTGGACAAGGTTCCTTGCGACATCAGTGCCAAAAAATTGGCTGACGTCTTTCTATGAGTTTTCACCAGCTTCAATGCTCACTCGGATCGACCAAGTTCAGTCCTGAAGGATCCAAACGAGCACGTCTGGTGAAGGGAGACGGTGGATGCGATGCCGGCATAAGCAATGCGTTTGTGAAGTTTTCGGATTGGAGGTCGATGAGGGATTTTGCATTGCAAAGCTGAATGAGTGCAGTCAGCGTTGGGGATGCGCGCATGGATTTTGTCAGCAGTGATTTTTGTGATTGGGGATGCCACCGTCCTGGCAGAGGCTCCCAAACCAGTTCCGAATGAGGTGGCGGCTGAAGCCAAGGCCGAAGCGGAAGCCAAGGCCGAAGCGAAATCGGTGGAGGATGCGCCCGAAGAGAAGTCGGGATCAAAGTCGAAGCCGGTGGAGACCAAGCACTCGGTGACGATCAATGGTCAGCCGGTCAGTTACACCGTCAAAGCGGGCAAGATGCCGATCAAAGATGCAGAAGGCAAATCCACCGCAGAGATATTTTACATGGCCTACACGAAGGATGGAGTGGGGGACAAGGCCAGTCGTCCAGTAACCTTTTCGTTCAATGGTGGTCCGGGGGCTTCGTCGGTGTGGATGCATCTGGGGTTGTTGGGTCCGCGACGTGTGAAGCTGGAGGATGATGGCAGCGCACCTCCACCGCCTTATCAATTGGAGGACAATGAGCACTCATTGCTTGATGAGACGGACCTGGTGTTCATTGATCCGGTGGGCACGGGATACAGTCGCGCAACGAAGCCGGAGGAAGCGAAGAAGTTCCATGGAGTGCAGGAGGATGCGCGCAGTGTAGGCGAGTTCATCCGCTTGTATGTGACGCAGAATTTGAGATGGCCATCGCCGAAGTTTTTGATTGGGGAGAGTTATGGGACGACGCGTGCGGCGGCGTTGAGCACTGAGTTGATGAACCGGCATCGGATGAATTTGAACGGGATCATGCTGGTGAGCACGGTGTTGGATTTTCAGACGATTGCGGCTGGCGGCAACAATGATCTGGCGCACGTGTTGTTTTTGCCGAGCTTCACGGCAGCGGCGTGGCATCATGGGCGGCTTGATGCGGGATTGCAAAAGCTGCCTCTGGTCGATGTGCTGGCGGAATCGGAAAAATTTGCAGCGGGTGACTACCAGTTGGCTTTGTTTCAAGGGACATCGGTTGCACCTGAATTCAGAGCGAAGGTGGTCACCGAAATGGCGCGGTTGACGGGATTAAAAGCGGACTATGTGGAAGCAGCCAATCTTCGTCCGACGCTGGCAAGGTTCAGTGTGGAACTGTTGCGCGACAAGCATTTGCAGATTGGGAGGTTTGATGGTCGGTATACCGGGTTCGTGCAGGACCGGTTGACGGAAACTTATGAGCGGGATCCTAGTGCTGATGCGATTTTTCCGGTGTTTGCGGCGACCTTTAACCAGTATGTCCGTGAAGAGTTGAAGGTGGAGGAAGATGAGCCGTATGAGGTGTTGGCGAGGTTGGGACTGTGGAATTGGAATGCAGAGAACGAGTATCTCAACGTTGCGGATGAACTGGCAGGGACGATGATGCGCAATCCGTATTTGAAGGTGCATGTCTCGGCGGGATATTCGGATTTGGCGACGCCTTATTTTGCGGCGGTGCATACGCTGAACCATTTGAAGATTGCGCCGGAATTGCGCAAAAATCTGGTGGTCGATTATTATGCGGCGGGGCACATGATGTTTCTGAACAAGGCGGATCTGATCAAGCAGAAGGCGGACCTGGCAGAGTTCATTCGTGGCGCGGTTGAGGTTCCGGCAAAGTAATAGCTGATCGGTATGGCGCAGCATCGCGTTAGCATCAAATGGGTCAATGAAGGACCCGATTTTTTGAGGCGGCTGTATTCTCGGGAGCACACGTGGCATTTTGATGGGGGAGCAGTGGTGGCGGCTTCGCCTTCGCCGTTGGTGGTGCCTGCGCCGTGGTCGAACGCGGAAAATGTGGACCCTGAAGAAGCCTTTGTGGCTTCGGTGGCGAGTTGTCACATGTTATGGTTTTTGCACGTGGCCGTTGATGCGGGATGGTTGGTGACGAGTTATGAAGATGCGGCGATTGGGACCATGGTGAAGGATGCAAATGGCAAGTTGTGGATATCTCGGATTGTCTTGAGACCCAAGATTGTCTGGGGTGGGCCAAGGGTGCCTGATGCGGGTGAGGTGCATGCGCTTCATCACCGTGCGCATAAAGAGTGTTTTATCGCCAACTCGATCAAGACCGAAGTGGTGGTGGAGCCATGGGGCGGTGGGACGTTTGATGAAGAAAAGTAGAAGGGCCGTCCCGGCCCTTGGTTTCGATTGAAAGGCTCGGGACGAACCTTCTACTTTTTTGGGAGCTTATTCCCAGCTTGTGATGTTGTCGTCCCAAGTGAGGGGGTCCTGGTCGGGGCCGGAGGAGTAGATGATGGTCTTTGAGTTTAGGACAGGCGATGATTTTTTGGGTGAAGGGTCGGGATTTGGGATCTGTTGATCGGCGTCGGAGTCCACAAGGATGTAGTAGGGTTGTCCCCATGAATCGACGAATGATGCTGGTTGGTGATCGGGTATGAGACCTGATGAGTTACCTTTGCGGATGTTGGGTTCGAAGAATATGATGTTTCTTGGGTTGTCGATTTTGTTTTGGGCCATTAGTGACTGTATCAGCGGACCTTGACTGCGAGCTGGAGTGGTTTCGCTGGAGGGGGATTGCAGTGCTCCGGGGGGAAGGTTGTATTCGACCTGGTAGCCGTTGATGGCGATTTCCAGGGCTTTCATTGAATTTCGATTTCGCAATTTTTGGTGCTCAATCTTCGAGATGCGGCCTGTGCCGACCGGAACGAAGAGAGATATTAGAAACAGAAGAGAGAGAAGACCGCCTACGGCGAATATGATTTTGCTGTTCATGAGCACGAATGTTTCTTGAATCTAATAAATCATGAGTTGGAGTTTCCTCACAAGCTCAATCTTTTGCGGCGATGTTGAGTCGATAATCCTTGGGACTGCACTTTAAAACTTTTCGGAACATGCGGTTGAAGGAGGAGAGATTGTTAAAACCGTTGGAGAAGGCGATGTTGGTGATGGTTTCGGTGGTGGTGGTGAGGTCGCGGCAGACGGATTCGAGTCGGACTTGGTTGACGAAGGCGGAGAAGGTTTTACCGGCGTGTTTGGGGAATTGACGGGCGAAGGTGGCGCGGCTCATGTTGGCGAGTTTGAGGACTTGTTTAAGGGGGATGGGGTCACGGAAGTTTTTTAAGACATGGCGGATGACGCGTTCGATGGCGGGTTGATGGATCTGGACGGAGGCGAGGTCGAAGGGTCGGGTGGAGAGGCGTTGCTGGTCGCGTTTGGGGGATTTGGCGAGATGATGGAGGAGTTGGATGAAATGGCTGAGGCGTTCGAGGGAACTGGAATGGGCGATGTTTTCGATGAGGGTGACGATGGTGGTGGCGGTTTTGCCGGTGAAACGAATGCCGTGGGCGGTTTGAGGCCAGAGGGGTTTTAGAGATTGGGATTCGGGGAACTGCCAGAAGGGATGATTGGCTTCGAAACGCCATTGCAGGGCGTAACCGGTGGAGTGATGCAGGCCGCGCCAGTAGTGGGGGACGTTGGCACCGATGAGGACGACATCGAGGGATTCGAAGGGAGCGATGTGGTCGCCAACAAAACGGGTGCCGCTGCCGCGTTGGACGAGGGTGAGTTCCATCTCGGGGTGGTGATGCCAGCGGTCGCCAGTGCCGGTGACACGCTGGCGTTGGGTGGCGGAGATGAGGGAGTCGACTTCGCGCAGATTGTCCTGCCAGTGGAGAAGACGGAACGACTGCTGGGCGTCGAGGTGGATGGACTCTCGGGAAAGGATAAAGGATGAGGGCTGAAGGATGAAAAACTGACTTGGGTGATGCAGCCAGGCTGGAGCCTGGTGCTCCCAGGGGTGGGATTTTCTCAGGGGGATACGGGCTTAATGATGATGAATGAGATTATTTCATTGGTTTATGAGATTTTACCAGATGAATTTGAAGGGGGTGGGGGTGTTATGGTGGGTGAAGCATTTAATAATCTATTGATCGCATGAGCACTTCTACCATTTACCGTTTTTCGTTTGGGCCTTGGAACATTTCAGAGGGTGGAGATCCGTTTGGGCCGGAGGTGAGGTCGGCTTATGATCATGAGGCGAAGTATGCGCTGTTCAAACCAATGGGATTTGATGGGGTGCAGTTTCATGATGATGATGTGGTGCCCGGGATGGATGATCTTTCGCCGGAGCAGATCTCGCGCAAGGCAGGTGAGGTGAAGGGGATGTTGGGGAATCAGGGTCTGTTTGCAGAGTTTGTGGCACCGAGGTTGTGGTTTGCGCCGCAGACGGTGGATGGCGGGTATACTTCGAACAGTGCGAGTGATCGTCAGTATGCGTTGGATCGGACTTTGAAGACGGTGGACATTGCACGTGAGGTGGGGGCTCCGGCGGTGGTGCTGTGGCTGGCGCGGGAGGGGTCGTATATCCGCGAGAGCAAGAATGCGAAGCTGGCGTATGAGCGGATTTTGGAGACGATCAACAAGGTGCTGGATTACGACAAGGCGATTGAAATTTGGATTGAGCCGAAGCCGAATGAGCCGACGGATCAGGCTTATGTGCCGACGATTGGTCATGCGATTGCGCTGGCGTATGCGTCAAGCGATCCGAAGCGGGTGAAGGGGTTGATTGAGTCGGCGCATGCGATGCTGGCGGGACTGGATGCGTCGGATGAAATGGCGTTTGCGCTGGCTCATGACAAGCTGGGCAGTGTGCATTTGAATGATCAGAACGGGTTGAAGTATGATCAGGACAAAAATTTTGGGTCAGCGAATTTGCGGGCGGCGTTTAATCAGGTTCGGGTGCTGGAGGAGAGTGGTTATGGTAGCAAAGGGGAGTTCATTGGGCTTGATGTGAAGGCGATGCGGACGCAGCAGGGATCGCCGGTGACGGCGCATTTGACGAGCAGTCGGGAGTTGTTTTTGCATCTGGTGGAAAAGGTGCGGACTTATGATCGGGAGATCGAGCGTCAGTGTGTGGAGGCGCGGGATTATGAGGCGCTGGAACTATATGTGTTGAAGCATTTGATGGGGGTGGGTTAAATGGATTTTTGATTTACGATTTGAGATTTACGATTTGAGATTGCCTTTATGAAAGATTTTAGAATTAAGCGGTTGTTCAATGCGAAGTCGGGTCGGTGTTTTGATGTGGCGGTGGATCATGGTTTTTTTAACCAGCCGGGGTTTTTGCAGGGGATTGAGTCGATGCCGAAGGTGATTGCGACCTTGGTGGAGGCGGCGCCGGATGCGATTCAGTTGACGCTGGGTCAGGCGCGGCATTTGCAGAGTTTGCCGGGTCGGGAAAAACCTTCATTGGTGTTGCGCACGGATGTGGCGAACATTTATGGCAAGGAACTGCCGTCGGCGCGGTTCAGTTTGATGATTGAGGAGACGATGTTGCAGGCGGTGCGCGTGGATGCGGCTTGTGTGTGTGTGAATTTGTTTCAGATTCCGGGCGCTCCAGAGGTGCATGAGCAGTGTGTGGAGAACATTTTGAAATTGAAACCGCAGGCGGATTATTACGGCATGCCGATGATGATTGAGCCGCTGGTGTTTCAGCCGAACGAGAAGGCGGGCGGATACATGGTGGATGGGGATGTGGTGAAGATTTCCCATCTGGTAAGGCAGGCGGTGGAGTTGGGCGCGGACATCATCAAGGGGGATCCGACGGATGATGTATCGTTGTATCATCAGGTGGTGGAAGTGGCGGGTGGCATTCCGGTGTTGGTGCGTGGTGGCGGTCGGGTGAGTGACCGGGAGATTTTGGTGAGGACGCAGGGGCTGCTGGAACAGGGGGCGAGTGGGATTGTGTATGGAAGGAACATCATTCAGCATCCGAATCCGAAGGGGATCACGCGGGCGTTGATGGCGATGGTGCATGATGGGGTGAGTGTGGATGAAGCGCTGGCGATGATTGGTTGATGGCTGATGGGATGACTTTTTGACCTATGAAAACGATTGGTGTTGGCATTATTGGGGGTGGGTTGATGGGACGTGAGATGGCTTCGGCTTTTGCGCGTTGGTGCGCGTTGACGGATGTGGAGGTGAAGCCGGAATTGGTGGCGGTGGCGGATTTGGTGGAGGGAGTGCGCGATTGGTTTAAGGTGATCCCTTCGTGTCGGCAGTTGACGGCGGATTACAAGGAACTTTTGGCGAATCCGGAGGTGGAGGTGGTGTATGTGGCGGTGCCACATAACTTGCACGAAAAGCTTTATGTGGATGTGCTGGAGGCGGGGAAGGATTTGTTTGCGGAGAAGCCTTTTGGGATGGATTTATCATCGGCCAGAAACATTGCGGCGGCGGTGGAGAAGTCGGGAAGGTTTACGCGATGCAGTTCGGAGTTTCCGTTTTTTCCAGGGGCGCAGCGGGTGGTGGATTATGTGAAGTCAGGCAGGCTGGGTCGGGTGCTGGAGGTGGTGTCGGGTTTTCACCATAGCAGTGACCTGGATGCGACGAAGGCGGCGAACTGGAAACGGTTTAGCCGGACGTGTGGGGAGATTGGGGTGTTGGGGGATTTGGGGATGCATGCGTGTCATTTGCCGTTGCGGTTTGGGTGGCGGCCGAGTTCGGTTTATGCGCAGTTGCAAAAGGGGTATCCGCAGCGGCCGGATGGTCGCGGTGGGATGGCGGAGTGTGATACTTGGGACAATGCGATGTTGCATGCGTGGACTTCGATTGAAGGGCATGAGGTGCCGATGCGTTTGGAGATGAAAAGGCTGGCACCGGGGGAGACAAATTCGTGGTTTGTTGAGGTGCTGGGGACGGAGGGCGGGGTGCGCTATTCGACGAAGGAGCCGAAGACGTTGTGGGTTTTTGAGGGGGGCAAGGAACAGTTTTGGAAGAAGACGGACTTGGGGTTTGGGATGCCGTTCAAAGCGGTGACGGGGGGAATTTTTGAACCGGGGTTCCCTGATGTGATTCAGCAAATGTGGGCGGCGTTTTTGATGGAGCGTGAGGGGTTGCTGGGGGATCGGTTTGGGTGTGCGACGGTGGCGGAGGCGGTGGCGACGCAGGAGATTTTTGCAGCGGCGCTGGAGTCGCAGAAGGAGAAGAAGGTGGTGGTGATCCCGGCGTGATGTTATTGAACGAGATGAGTGATGTGCTGCGAGTTTCGGGGCTGCGGTATGTTCGCGATGATCGGGCGATTCTTGATGGGATCGACTGGTCGGTGCGGGCGGGGGAGCATTGGGTGGTGCTGGGGCCGAATGGGTGTGGGAAGACGTCGTTGATCAATTGCCTGACAGGCTATGAGATGGCGACGGCGGGGTCGATCCAGGTGGGGGAGGCGCAGTTTGGTTTTGCGGACTGGCGGGAGGTGCGCAAGCATGTGGGACTGGTGACGAGCACGCTGGTGTCTTATCTTGAGCCGTATGAGCCGGTGTTGGACGCGGTGGTGAGTGGTCGGGAGGCGATTCTGAATTTGGTGGGGGAGAGGGATGCGGCGTTGGAGGTTGAGGCGCGGGGGTTGCTGGAGCGGATGGGGTGCGGGCATTTGGTGGGGTCGCGCTGGGGGGTATTGTCGCAGGGGGAGAGGCAGAAGATCTTGATTTGCCGGGCGTTTATGGCGGAGTTTGAGGTGCTGATTTTGGATGAACCTTGTGCGGGATTGGATCCGGTGGCGCGGGAGCATTTTTTGGGGTGGCTTGGTGAGATGGCGGAGAGGGAGGGGGCACCTTCACTGGTGATTGTGACGCATCATGTGGAGGAGATTTTGCCGTGTTTTTCGAAGGTGCTTTTGTTGAAGGAGGGGAAGGTGCTGGCGATGGGCGGGAAGAGTGAGGTGTTGAGGGATGAGTGGTTGGGGGAGGCTTATGGGGCGAGGGTGGAGGTGGGGGTGGATGAAATTGCGGGGAGATATGGATTGAGGATTTTGGAGGTTTTGAGGTGAATGGCTGAGATACTGAGATACTGAATTATGAAGGGTGGACCTGCAATGATGCGACGAGTTGGAGACGTTCGGGACAGGCAAAATGCCTGTCTCACCCACAGGCTGAAAGCCTGTGTCACGGGAGGAGATTATGAGTGAAATGACACGCAATGGGATTTTGGCGGTCGGCAATTTTATTGTCGATGATGTGAAGTTGATCGATGCGTGGCCGGAGCAGGACATGCTGGCTTCGATTCGGTCGGAGAGGTCGAGCAATGGTGGGGGGCCTTATAATGTGCTGAAGGACTTGGCGGCAATGGGGGCGGGGTATCCGTTGCAGGCGGCGGGGTTGATTGGAGGGGATGCGCGGGGGGAGTGGATTTTACGCGATTGTGTTGGGGCGGGGGTTGGGGTGGAGCAGTTGCATATCACGGAGGAGGCTCCGACCTCGTATACCGATGCGATGACGGTGATGGCGACGGGGCGGAGGACGTTTTTTCATCAGCGCGGGGCGAATGCGTTGCTGACGGAGAAGCATGTGGATTTTGCGCGGACTGAGGCGAAGCATTTGCACCTGGGGTATCTGATGTTGCTGGATGCGATGGATGAGTTTGTGGAGGAGGAGGAAGGGCGGACGCGGGCTTCGATTTTGTTGGAGAGGGCGTTGGAGGCGGGGTTGACGACTTCGGTGGATATGGTGAGCACGGAGCATGGGCGGTTTCGGGAGATCGCGTTGAGTGCGTTGCCGTTTACGGATGTGCTGGTAATCAATGAGGTGGAAGCGGGGAAGGTGACGGGTCGGAATTTGCAGGGGGGGACCTTGGATGATTGTGTGGAGGCGGCGCGGGAGTTGATGGGGTGTGGAGTGCGGCGGCAGGTGGTGATTCATTTGCCACAAGGGGCGGTGGTGGTGGATGACAAGGGGTCGGTGGAGAGGGTGAAGTCGTTGAAGTTGCCGGAGGGGTTTGTGGCGGGGGCGACGGGGGGGGGGGATGCGTTTGCAGCGGGGTATCTGCATGGCTGGCATGAGGGATGGGATGTGGCACGGTCGTTGCAGTTGGCGGTTTGTGCGGCGGCGGCTTGTTTGTCGGATCCGACGCCGTCGGCAGGATTGTGTTCGGTGGCGGAATGTTTGAAACTGGGGGAATTGTATGGCGCTGATGTATGAAGATTTTTTGAGTTCGATTGCGGGGGTGGTGGGCGCTGATCAGGTGCTGACCGGGGATGAGGATTTGGTGCCGTATGGTTTTGATGGGACGGCGGTGTTGAAGCAGCGGCCCTTGTGTGTGGTGTTTCCGGCGGACAGTTTGCAAGTTTCGGGGTGTGTGAAGCTGGCGGCGTTGCATGCGGTGCCGGTGGTGGCGCGGGGGAGCGGGACGGGGTTGAGTGGGGGGAGTGTGCCGGTGGAGAAGTCGATGGTGTTGGTGTTGACGAGGCTGGACAAGATCCTTGAGGTGGATGAGCGGAATCTGACGTTGCGGGCGCAGTGCGGGGTGATCACCAAGGAGGTGGATGATGCGGCGGGGAGGTTTGGGTTGTTTTATCCGCCGGATCCGGGGTCGATGAAGATCTCGACGATTGGTGGCAATGTGGCGGAGAACAGCGGGGGTTTGAGGGGATTGAAGTATGGGGTGACGCGGGATTATGTGATGGGGTTGACGGTGGTGTTGCCGGATGGGCGGCTGGTGGAGTTGGGCAACAAGTGTGTGAAGGATGTGGCGGGGTATTCGATGAAGGATTTGTTTATCGGGAGTGAAGGGACGCTGGGAATCATTACAGAGGTGTTGTTGAAGTTGCTGCCGAAACCGCAGGCGCGACGGACGATGCTGGCGTTGTATGATTCGATGGAGGCGGCGGCGGAGACGGTGAGTGCGATCATTGCGGCGAAGATCATTCCTTGCACGCTGGAGTTTCTCGATCGGATGACGGTGGGATGTGTGGAGGATTATGCGAAGATCGGGTTGCCGACGGATGTGGAGGCGTTGTTGTTGATTGAGACCGACGGGCATCCGGTGGCGGTGGAGGATGAGACGGTGCGGATGCGGGACATTGCGTTGAAGTTTGGGGCGCGTGAGGTAAAGGTGGCGGTGGATGAGGCGGAGGGGGCGAGGCTGGCTTCGGCGCGGCGGCAGGCGTTTTCGGCGCTGGCGCGGGTGAAACCGACGACGATTTTGGAGGATGTGACGGTGCCGAGGAGTGAACTGGCGCGGATGGTGAAGTTCATCCGGCTGACGGCGGAGCGGCATCGGTTGTTGATTGGCACATTTGGGCACATGGGGGATGGGAATTTGCATCCGACGTTTTTGACGGATGAGCGGGACATTGAGGAGATGCACCGGGTGGAGCTGGCGTTGGAGGAGATCGTGGAGGAGACGCTGGCGGTGGGGGGAACGGTGACGGGCGAGCATGGGGTGGGGCTGGCGAAGAAGGTGTTTTTGAAAAGGCAGTTTTCGGAGGCGAGTTATGAGTTGATGCGTGAGGTGAAGCGGGCCTTGGATCCGCGTGGCTTGTTGAATCCGGGGAAGATTTTTGACTGAGACTGACTGATGGCGACGACCTTAAAACAGTTGGATTATTCGGTGCTGCAGCAGTGCATGCATTGCGGGATGTGTTTGCCGACGTGTCCGACTTATGTGGAGACGAAGCGGGAGCGGAACAGTCCGCGGGGGAGGATTGCGTTGATGCGGTCGATTGCGGATGGGGAGACGCAGGTGACGAAGTCGTTTGGCGAGGAGATGTATTATTGTCTTGGCTGTCTGGCTTGTGTGACGGCGTGTCCGGCGGGAGTGAATTATGTGGAGTTGTTTGAGACGGCGCGGGCGGATGTGGAGCGCAAGGGGGTTTTGCACACCCCGCAGCGCGGGTTTTGGCGTTGGTTGACGCTTGAGGTGCTGTTCATGCGGCCGAGGTTGTTGCGGGCGGTGGGGATGGGGTTGAGGTGGTATCAACGGAGTGGGGTGGAGAAGGTGGTGAGGGGCTCGGGTTTGTTGAGGTTGTTGCCGGAAGGGTTGAGGAGGTTGGAGCCGCAGACGCCGGTGATGTCCGCGGTGTTTTCGAACGGATTGATTGAGGAGGTGGAAGAGCCGGTGGGGGTGAGGAAATATCGGGTGGCGTTGTTGACGGGGTGTGTGCAGGATCTGGCTTTTGCGGAGGTGAACCGGGATACGGCGGATGTGCTTTTGGCGAATGGTTGTGAGGTGGTGACGCCATCGGTGCAGCCTTGTTGTGGGTCGTTGCATGGTCACAATGGAGCACCGGAACTGGCGATGGAACTGGCTCGGCGGCAGTTGGATTTGTTTGAGGTGGAATCGTTGGATGCGATCATCAGCAACGCGGGGGGATGTGGGTCTCATTTGAAACATTATGGGCCGCTGTTGAAGGAGGATGCGCGGTATGCGGAGCGGGCGAGATTGTGGGATTCGAAGGTGCGCGATGTGCATGAGTGGCTGGCGGAGATCGGTTTTCGGGTGCCAAGTGCAGGGTGTGGGGTGGAGGAGGTGACGTATCATGAGTCGTGTCATTTGACGCATGGACAGAAGGTGGTGGCGGCTCCGAGGCTGGTGCTGGGGTCGATTCCGGGATTGAAGGTGGTGGAGTTGCCGGAGAGCAACTGGTGCTGCGGGAGTGCGGGGATTTACAACATCACGCAGCCGGAGCAGTCGGCGAAGTTGTTGAAGAGGAAGGTGGAGAAGATTGCGGAGACGGGTGTGCCTGTGGTGGCGACTTCGAATCCGGGGTGTCATTTGCAGATTGCGGCCGAGTTGAAGGCGGACTTGGGAAATAAGTGCAAGTCGGTGACGCAGCCGGTGACCTTGTTGGCGCAGGCTTATCGGAATGAGAGGAGCGGAGGTGTGGTCAATGGCGAAGCTTAAGCAACAGTATGAGGCGGAGGGGTTTTACGGGATCGGCGTGCACTACGCGGAGAATGAAACGAACATAGGGACGCTGTGGCGGAGTGCCTATGTGTTGGGGGCGGCGTTTATTTTTACGATTGGACGGAAGTATAAAAAGGAGTCGAGCGATGTGACGAAGGCTTGGAGCAAGATCCCTCTTTATCATTATGAAACGTTCGATGAATTTCGGGCTCAGTTGCCGTTTGCAACGGTGATGGTGGGGGTGGAAATGGCGGAGGGGGCGATTCCGATTCAGGAGTTCGATCATCCGCCGCGGGCGGTTTATGTGTTGGGCTGTGAGAGTCGGGGACTGCCGGAGAGTGTGTTGTCGGCGTGTCAGTTTGTGGTGTCGTTGCCGGGGAGTTTCAGTTTAAATGTGGCGGTGGCGGGCAGCCTGGTGGCGTATGATCGGGTGGCAGGAAAGGGCGGGCGATTGCCCAAACGAAGATAGGGACGCTGGTGTTTGAGAAACGTCTTGTTTGGAGGCGGTGTTTGCCTTGAAATAGGTGGATGTTGAAGTGTCGAAAAGTGAAGTTGGTGGAGCGGTCACAGATCGAGGGATTTTGCCGGTGCCGGGGACTGATTTTTGCGCTGATTTGTTGGAGCGCATCGATAACCTGGATGTTTGGCGCGAATCCGGTGATGGCGCCTCCGCATCTGGTGGTGTTTCTTGCGGATGATTACAGTTTCCTGGATTCGAAGGTGGAGGGGGCGGCAGACATGCGCACGCCGAACCTGTCGAAGCTGGCGGCAGCGGGGATGACTTTTACGCATGCGTTTGTGGCTTCACCGAGTTGTGCGCCGAGCCGGGCGGCGCTGTTGACGGGATTGATGCCGGCTCGCAATGGCGCGGAGGTGAATCACAGCAAACCACGGGCGGAAATCAAGAAGCTGCCTGCGTATTTGCAGGAGCTGGGATACGAGGTGGTGGCGTTTGGCAAGGTGGCGCATTACCGGCATACGGGCGACTATGGCTTTGATCATTTTGCACATGACAAGTTTCATGATCATGACGGGGTTCCGGCGGCGTTGAAGTGGTTGAGGGAGCGGAAGAGTTCCAAGCCGTTGTGCATCTTCATCGGATCGAACTGGCCCCATGTGCCGTGGCCCGAGCGGGCTTCATGGGCTGAACCGTCAGCAATGCGGCTGCCACCTTCGCAGGCGGACACCCCAGAAACGCGGGATGCCCGCGCGGCCTACGCGACTGCCGTGACACGGATGGATGATGAACTGGGAAAGGTGATGGCAGCGGTGAATGAGACGTTGGGCACCAATGTGGCGTTGATGATGACGAGCGATCATGGGGCGCAGTTTCCCTTCGCCAAATGGAACTGTTATGATGCGGGGATTCGGGTTCCATTGATGGTGTCGTGGCCGGGAGTGGTGGAGGCGGGGACTCGCAGCGAAGCGATGGTGAGTTGGGTGGACATCCTGCCGACTTTGGCGGAAATGGGTGGAGGGAAGGTTGCGGCGAAAATCGACGGACAATCATTTGCTCCGGTTCTGAGGAGGCAGAAGCAGGAGCACCGCGAACGCATCTTCACCACGCACAGCGCTGATGGGAAGATCAATGTTTACCCGATGCGGAGCGTGCGGACGAAGGATTGGAAGTTGATCGTGAATCTCACTCCAGAAGCGAAGTTCACCACACACATTGATCTGGTTCCCCACGGCAAGTTGCCGGGTTATTGGGGAGGTTTCTGGGAGTCCTGGGTCAGAATGGCGGAGTCCAGTCCGGACATCGCGGCGAAGGTGCAGCGTTATCGTCATCGCCCTGAAATGGAGCTTTACGATTTGGTCAACGATCCTCATGAGATGAGCAATCTTGCCGCCGATCCCGCGCAATTCGACCGCGTGCGGGAACTGCGGTCGGAACTGGAGACCTGGATGACGGCGCAGGGAGATCAACGAGTAGAAAAGGGGCCAGGACCCGAGGTGAAATGAACTTGCCAACCAGTTTCGTTGCCGCATAATTATGGGTGTTCGATGGGCGGGGGGGATTTTCAATTTGAGTTTCTCCAGGTCGCGAGTCGGACAATATTTTGGGGTCATAGCTCAGTTGGTAGAGCGCGTCGTTCGCAATGACGAGGTCAGGGGTTCGACTCCCCTTGGCTCCACCATTTAGAGATGAGAGGTTAATCAACAATTTTGACAGAAAGAGTTGAGCGCGGAATGGAGTTTTCGGTCGAAGTATTAGTGGAAGGCCGCAACAGGGCGGAGAATTTAACTCATCAATACCATGTTTGAGATCGTCAAAAAAAGTGTTTATACCGGACTTGGTCTCGCCAGTTTGACCAAGGACAAGATCGCCAAGTTCGCAGCGGACATGAGCCGTGAGGCGCAGTTGTCGGAGGAAGAGGGGCGTCGTTTGCGCGAGGAACTGGAGGTGAAGGCGGAGGAGTCCAAGGAGCAGTTGGGCGAACAGATCGATCAGCGCATCGACCAGGCGTTGGTGCAGGTGGGGTTGGTGAAGGCAGGGGTAAAAAGGGTGGCTGACCGGACGTCAGATACGTTCCAGCAGTTTGTCGACAAACGGGTGGATGCGGCGCTGGAGCGACTGGGTGTGGCGAGGAAAGAGGACATCGCATCCTTGTTGCAGCGCATTGAGTTGCTGGAGAGCAAGGTCAGTGTGCCGACGGTGGTCGAGCAGGTGGGTTGAGGTCTGAGGTCTTAACAATACCCTATGCAGTTCAATCCGCTGGCACGGCAGCAGCGTGATCTCGGTCGGCTGACTGAGATTGTGAAATCGTTGGTGCGCTACGGGTTGGCGGACTGGATGAGGCCGTTGCCGTTCTCGTGGATTCAGGAATTTTTCAGGAGCAGGGAGGGCGACAAGATTGCGGATGCGCCGATGGTGGTGCGGTTACGGATGGTGATGGCGGAACTGGGGCCGACGTTTACCAAGTTGGGTCAGTTGTTGAGCACGCGACCGGATCTGGTTGGTGCGGAGGTAGCGTTTGAACTGGCGAAATTGCAGTCGAGTGCCCCGGCAGATTCGGTGGAGGAAATTCGGCAGATCATCTTTGAGGATTTGGGGGCGGAACCGGAGTTGCTGTTTGCGGAGTTTGATCCGGTGGCTTTCGCTTCGGCGTCGATTGCGCAAGTGCATGGGGCACGGTTAATGAGTGGGGAGGCGGTGGTGCTGAAGGTGCAGAAGCCGGGGATTCGCAAGAAGATCGAGGCGGATTTGTCGATCCTGGCCTGGCTGGCGGAGCAGGCGGAAAAACATTCGCCGCAGTTGCGGGTTTATCAGCCGTTGGAGGTGGTGCGGCAGTTTGAGCGTTCGCTGAAACATGAGTTGGATTTTGATCATGAACGGCGCAACATGGAGGAGTTTGCGCATCGGTTTCGGAATGATCCGACGGTGAGGTTCCCGAAAGCATGGGCGGCTTATTCGAGCAAGCGGGTGCTGACGATGGAGCGATTTGAGGGGGTGTTTGGCAATGATCACGCGCAGCTGCAGGCGTCGGGATCGGACTTAAACACCTTCGCATTGCGGGGGGCCAACATGTATCTGGAGATGATTTTCAGGGATTCGTTTTATCATGCGGATCCTCATCCGGGGAACTTGATGCTGTTGCCGGGCGGCGTGGTGGGGGTGTTGGATTGCGGAATGACGGGGCGGCTGGATGAGCGGGTGAGAACGGAGATTGAGAATCTGGTGATGGCCGTCGGCCAGTCGGATCCCTTGGCATTGGCGGGGGCGGTGGTCAGGCTGGCGGTGCATCCGCCGGAAGGAGATCGCGAGCAATTGGTGGCGGAGCTTTCGGAGTTTGTGGCGGATCACACCGCGCGGCCGATTGGCGAGCTGGAGTTGAGTCCGGCGTTGCAGAGTTTGACGGGAATTATACGGCGGCATCATCTGATGTTGCCGCCATCCGTGTCGTTGTTGTTGAGGACACTGGTGTTGCTGGAGGGGACGTCGCAGTTGTTGAGTCCGCAGTTCAGTCTGGCGGCGGTGATCCGGCCGTTTTATCGAAGGGCAATTCGTCGGAGGTTGACGCCGAGTCGTTGGATCAATCGTTTCCAGCGCACGGTCGGCGACTGGGATGCGTTATTGCAAACGTTGCCGAATGATTTGAGCGAGATGGTGCAGCGGGTGCGAACAGGCAAATTTCAGGTGCACCTGGATCACCGTCATCTTGATCCGGTGATCAACCGGCTGGTGTTGGGCATTGTGGTGGCGTCACTGTTTTTGGGATCGTCGTTGTTGTGGAGCATGAAGGCACCGCCGGTGCTGGGTGGGGTGTCGATTTTCGGAGCGGCGGGTTATGCGATGGCGGTGTATCTTGGTTGGAAGTTGTTCAGGGCGATCCGGAGGTCGGGGGATATTGGGTCCGATGACGAGGAGGGGAGAGGTTGAAAGGCTAAAGGCTAACGGCTAACGGCTAACGGCTAACGGCTAAAGGCTTCACGGCGTAGGGATGTGAAGTCCAACGATATGATGTCCAGATGAGTCGAGCGGAGCCGGTCAGATGAAGAAATTTCTCAGGGGAGGATTAAAGCCATGGTTGATAATTTGATTATCCTCTATGAATGAGGCGGCGTGCATGGGCAATGATCGATCCAATCCGCCGGGAGAGCTCGGAGCGACTGCACGGTCGTTTGGGGGTTTTGATCGTCTGTTGGCGGAGCATTCTTCTTCGATCCGCCTTTATGTCCGGTCGTTGATGCCGGGTTATGAGGGGGCGGATGATTTGGCGCAAGAGACGTTGATCAAGCTTTGGGAAAAGCGCGATTCGTTTGAAGAGGGGACGAACTTTAAGGCTTGGGCGTTTCAAGTCGGCAAATTTATGGTGATGAATCAACGCCGGAAATTGTCGCGCTCGCCGGTGGTGATGTTGGATGACGAATTGATCGAGAAGATTGACCAGCGTTGGATGGAGAAGGAAGAGAGCCTGACAGATGAGCATCATCGAGCTTTGAAGGCGTGTTTGAATTTGCTAAAACCAGAGGATCAAAATCTTTTGCACGCCCGTTATGCAACCGCTATTTCGCTGGAGACATATGCTGAGCAGGAGGGCACCCGGTCGGGCACCCTCAAGGCAAGGTTGTTCCGTTTGAGAGACGCTTTGCGGGACTGCATCGACCGCCGACTAGGACATTCATGAATCCCATTCCTCCAGAAGACTCCGCTAAAATCAATCGTGCGCTCGATCATTTGATCGATGGCAGTTTGTCGGCTGAGGAGCTTTTGGAAGTTCAGGAATGGATGAAGGCGGATGCGAAGGTGCTCAATCTGTATCTCGAGAAGATGTCCATGGAGTCTTTGTTGAAGGATCATGTGTGGATTCGGAAGGAGCCTGAGGTTTTCACGGCACCGATCAAGTTGCGGAGGGTGGATCGACGACGGTTGGTGATGCTGGCTGCGGCGGCATGTTTGGCATTGTTGCTGGTGTTGACGTTGTGGATGAAACCGAGGCAGGATGCCGGGGCGGGACTCGTTTCTGGCGAAAGGTTGCCAAGTGTGCAATTTTCGGCGGCATCGGTTTTTGAAGGGGTGTCGTCCAAGACGTCAGATGATGGAGCGTTGCCTTTCGGTGATGGCGTGGTGATGCAGGACGGTTCGGTGTCGATTCGACTGCCAAGTGGGGTCGAGGCGTTGTTGAAAAGCCCTTCGCGGTTTTCGATCACGGGTGCGAACCGCTTGAAGTTGGATCAGGGATCGGGATGGTTTCGAGTGCCTCCGGAGGCCAAGGGGTTTGCGGTGGATTTGCCGGAGATGGAGGTCATTGATTTAGGCACAGTGTTTACGGTGCGGGTGGATGAGCTCGAACATCAGGTGCAAGTCGAGCAAGGGTTGGTTGAGGTGAGGCAACGGACGGTCGGACTTGGAACCCAGCGGTTAAAGGCGGGGGAGATGCTGGTGCGGCGCGCCAACCACGAGACGGTTCAACTGGTATCGGGAGCGTCTTTGGTTGACCCGGATTCCTTGAAGGATGACGCAGAGGTCGTATTCCGAGAGTCGTTAACGGGTGTGTCGGACCAGCCATTTTCGGAACGGATACCGTTGAAGGGTAGTTGGACTGTTTTGGAAGGTATTCCGCAGATCAGTCATGGGCGGTTTGTGGCCAGGTCGAACTTCACGCATTTGATGGGCCGGTTTTCCCGTCCCATTGAGCCTTCGGAAAATGCGGTAGTTATGGTGAGCTTCAAATCGGTGTCTCCGATGTCGCTGTTTCACTCCGAAGGATTTGCCGGCATCAGTTTGTTTGACCGGGATGGGGAACTGATGTTTTTTGGCGACAAAGGGGAAGATTCTTACTCTTGGGAACTGTTGACTTTTGGTAAAAATTATCGGGGTCCGGCGGAGAAACGGAGGGCTTATGATCTTGCGATTCAAGGCAGTGCGGAAACCTTTACGCTGCGATACCGTCAGCGCACCGGTGCTTTTGAAGTGTTTCGCGGATGGGGGGCACAGGGTTTGCCGTTGATTCGCGGAACGACGGATGCTGGCTTGCGATTTGACGGAGTGAGAATCGCCAATGGTGAAGGCGGGGATTTCTCTTTTGAGGATATTGAGGTGTCGGTGGTGAAGGAGACGAAGGGCCAATGAGGGCGTTTTTTATCCGCGCTGGATAGATTCCGTGATTTTTTTGGCAACCGAATGGCGGAAGGAAACATTTGGAGATTGGCGGGCGCATTGAAGGGCCCGCGTGTTCATTCTACTCGACTCAATTTCATGGTTCGCCAATCTGCTTTACTCGTCTGTCTGCATCTGGTTTTTTTGCCAATAGGGGTGAATGGTCAGGAAGCAGCTTCTGGGGCAAAAATGGTGGTGCAACAGGATCGTGAGCGCATCTTAACTGCGGCTGAAGCGGTGCTCGCCAAGATGCCATTCAGCATTACTTTTGACCGATCTCCCCTAAGCGAAGGTGGGCCGGACGAGTTCTTCTCGATGAGCGATCATTACTGGCCTGATCCTGCCAAGGCGGACGGCAAACCATACATCATGAGGGATGGTCAGTCGAACCCGGGGAATTTTAATCAACACCGGGAAACCCTGATGGCGATGCGGGATGCCACGTCTGTTTTGGCGGCAGCGTATTGGCTGACAAAAGATGAACGTTATGCCGCCAAGGCAGTGGAGATGCTGAAGGTGTTTTTTCTTGATGAGGGGACTCGAATGCATCCCAGTCTGGATCATGCTCAGGCAATCATAGGCAAGCCGACGCCGGACCGGGGGACCGGACTGATTGATACCTTGCATTTGGTGGAAGTGCCGTTGTCGGTGCTGACGCTGCGTAATTCCAAGGCGATGAAGGTGGAAGTTTTTGATGGCTTGCGGCAGTGGTTCGCCGATTACACTTCCTGGCTTGTTAGCAGTTCCAAGGGGAAGAATGAGGCGAAAGCGATAAACAATCACGCCGTGGCCTACTGGCTTCAAGTGGCGTCATTCGCGACGCTTACGGAAAATGAAGCGTTGTTGGTCGAATGCCGACGTCAATTTAAGGAGGTTTTCATCGGTGTGCAGATGGCTGTGGATGGTGGCTTTCCATTGGAGTTGGGGCGAACAAAACCGTATGCCTATTCGATTTTCCAACTGGATAACATGACGGCGCTTTGCCAGCTGTTATCCAGTTCGTCGGACAATCTTTGGACGTTTACGACGAGCGACGGCAAATGCATGCGAAGAGCCATGGCCTTTTTGTATCCTTTTCTTGCCGATAAATCCTCCTGGCCTTTGAAACCCGATGTTCATGCTTGGGAGGGATGGCCAGTTCGTCAATCGGCGTTGTTGTTTGGAGGCATCGCCTTTCACGAGGACAAATATTTGCGGTTGTGGCGCAGTTTGAATGCCGATCCAGAAGCATTCGAAATTCGGCGAAATAACGCCATCACGCAGCCTTTTTTGTGGACTGCGCTGTTTGATCATTCGACCGCGACCGCTGCGCCAAAGAAACTGCGTGCCAAGGATGTTTTTGAGCCAAACCAAAGGATCATGTTCGCAGACATTTTCAAGGGTTTGCCTTTTGAAAGGTGGAACATTTCGGAAGATGATCGATATTCACTTCCGGTTGCTAGTTCGGAACGCATTCAGGTGGTGGATGCGCCGGGACCATGTGAAGATGGCAAGGCCGTGAAGTTTGTGGTGAGAAGGGCACCCAACTCATTTAGGTCGGAAATTTCACTGCCTCATGAAGAGGGGTTTCAGGAGCGATGGTATGCGGCCAAAATTTTCATTCCTGAAGATTGGGTATTTGATCCATTAAAGGCGCAGGATATCGTTTTGCAGTGGCATGGCATACCTGGCAATTGGAAACCTACGCATCCCAACCTGGCTATCTCCATCAGCAATGACCGATGGTATATACGGCAGAGTTTTGGTTCGCCACAAGAGGGGGTGTCTCGAAACAGTGAACGGCTTGAAGAGTCTGTGCAGAGGGGGCAATGGGTCTCTTGGATCATTCATGCCAAGTGGCATCCTGGTGCCGAGGGATTGTTGCAGATTTGGAAGGACGGTAAATTGGTGTTTAATCAAGCCGGGCCAAATGTGTATGGCACCATCGGCGTGGAATATACCCCTTACTTCAAGACTGGAATCTACCGGCCTGAGTGGCATGTCAATACTGAGCGCAAGTTGGAAAATTTTAGGACCGAAGTGGCGGAATCCAAGATAAAGACGGTGTTCGTCAGTGATGTGAAAGTCGGTAGTGAACGGGCACGATTGGAAGACTTCATCGGCAACGCCTCAAAGTAATGACTACGCGATGCGTTCCTACCAGGGTTTTCAAGTTATGACATTCAACATGATGATTTTGATAGGGTGGAGCTTGCTTTTTACTGGCCTGGTTCAAGCTGAAGATCGACGAAATCATCCGAATGTTTTGTTGATCGCGGTGGACGATCTCAACGATTGGATCGGGTGCATGAAGGGGCATCCACAGGCGAGGACACCGCACATGGACAAGCTTGCAGCACGCGGGGTGTTGTTCACCAATGCTTATTGTGCTGCACCGGTTTGTCTGGCTTCGCGCACGGCAATCTTTTGTGGTCGATATCCTGATCAGACAGGTGTTTTTAGTAACTGGGGGAAGACGCGTGGAAAGATGCCTGCAAAGTCATTGCAGATGCCGCTTCACTTTTCAGCAACGGGATATGAGACACTTGGTGCTGGCAAACTTTATCACGCAGCCTCGCCGCAATTTTTTGATGACTATTTCGATACCGAGCAGCGCTGGAGTCCATTCACTCAAGAGCAGGCGCAATATACGGAAGCGGAATTGCCGAGTAAAGGGAGTGACTCGCCGGAGCATTTGGTGGTTGATGGCCCCGGTGGGAAAGACTGGATTTTGCCCCTAAACGGACTACCCAGTGAACGCAATGCTGATGGTAAAGAAGGGGAGTCGTTTGATTGGGGGGCTGTCGATGTTGCGGATGTTGAGATGGGAGACACGCGCATCACTAACTGGGCGATGGAAAAACTGGGTGGGCAAAGGACCAAACCGTTTTTTCTCGGAGTAGGATATTACCGGCCACACATTCCGCTTTTTGCGCCGCAACAAGATTTTGATGTCCTGCCGCCGGTGGAGGCGATTCAACTGCCGTTATGCATCCCTGATGATTTGGACGACTTAGGGGAGGCAGGCAGACGGTTTGCACTAGATCCAATTACGGCAGGCACCCATCAGTTGGTGACTGATCACGCGCAATGGAAACAGGCGGTGCGGGCCTATCTGGCGTGCATTGGTTATGTGGATCGTCAGATCGGGAGGTTGATTACCAAGCTGGATGACAGCGAGCACGCGGGGAATACGTGGATCATTTTGTTTAGCGATCATGGCTGGCAGTTGGGGGAAAAGCAGCATTGGGGCAAGTGGACAGGTTGGAGGACATCGTCACGTATGCCTTTGATCATTGTTCCACCTGCCAATTTACAATTGCCGCGAGGGAAGGTTTGTGCTGAACCGGTGAGTCTAATGGACTTGTATCCGACGCTGATTGAAGTGTGTGGTTTGGCAGAAAAGAAAGAGGTGGCTGGCAGGTCTTTGATGCCATTGTTGAAGAATCCGGAGCAGGACAATGGACGTGCAGTTGTGACGGCTTTTGATCCGGGTAATCATGCCTTGTCTACCCGGGAATGGCGTTATCTTCGTTATGAAAATGGGGAGGAGGAGCTTTACCATGTTCATGCTGATCCGCATGAATGGCACAACCTTGTTAACGTAGCGCAACACCGTTCCATCTTGACAGAAATGCGTCACAGGCTTGAAAGTGAACTGCTCGACATTCGGGAGCAGTAGTGTCACTTGATCCTAAATTATAGGCAGATCATGCTTCAGAGTGAACTTGTGATTTTGATTGTCGCTACGTGATCATGTGACCAGTGAGGGAACGAATTGGATTTCGCAGTAGAGAAATATTTGGTTTTTTTGCAACCGAAGTTGGCGGTCGAACATCCGCCCTCTGAATTCCTTCAGCCGCACTTCGCGGGATTCGAAGGAAACCCTCGTTCCCGTAATCTCCAAAATCTCATCTTCTATGGAATATCCTGATGTGCCTATCCCGCGTTTCCAAAAAACTACGAGGTCCATTTTTTTGTGTGGGGGGTGCTTGTTGACCATGGCCGCAATGCAAACTCCACTAGGTGCGGCCACTTTGTTCTGGGATTTTACGCCAGCGACTGCCAATGGAGTTTCCAATGGAGGAGGCACGAGCGTTGCCCCGGGCAATTGGTTGGGTGGTGCAAGTTGGGACAGGGGCACGGGTAGTGGCTATCAAATATGGGCTGATGGAAATGATGCATCGATTGCAGGTAATTCGGCCGTGGCGGTAAGTGGCCCTGTCACGATGAACTCTTTGAACATCACTGGTGGGACTGTGAGAATTCAGTCGGACGCTGCCGCCAATGATCATGTGCTTACTCTCACCAATGGTGGAACGATTGCGTCTGGTGGCGTGGTGTTGTTTGGTGGAGATCAAGCCAATGTGTCTGGCAATGAGCGGTCGCTTGATGTGAGGCTTGGCGGCGACATCAATACCAGTGGCACGAGTGGGGGCAACATTGATCTTTTTGGGGGCACCATGCTGTCGTCCACTTCTACCGCGGGAAGGAATATTTACGCCAATGTGCGGATCGGTTTTGGCCAGGGAGCAAGCACCTCAGCAATTTTTGGGAGCAGCACAAACACCGGTTCACTGTTCATCAGCGGCAACCTTTCCACCTTTGGTGGTTCGCGCCGCATTGATGTGGTGTCAGGGATGACGGTTGAAGCTTCGGGCAACTATTTGAATGCCAACTCGGGTAGTGCAGCGTCGTTGACGACGGCTGGTGGAGGGGTTTTGAAGGTTGGCGGAGTCGCGTCGAATAGTGCCATCAACACGTTTGTCGTTGGTGCCGGCACGGATACAACAACGCTGGAACTGACTGGAAGTGGAGTGATGTCGTCTACTGGGTCTGCGACAGGAACCATGGGCAATAATTTTTCAATAAACTCGGTCAATGCGGTGTTGAAGTTCAACTCCTCTTTTGCACAGTCGGCCACGGCGGGGGTGCAAAACTTTGCGGGTGTTATTTCTGGAGGAGGACGTCTTGTTCAGGAAGGTAATGGAGTTTTGGCGTTGACCAACAACAACACTTACACCGGCACAACGACGGTAAGTGGTGGGGTTTTGCAGGTAGGCAGTGGAGGCGTTGGGTCTACCGGAACCGGTGGAGTTACCATTCAGAATGGTGGAACATTGCGCGGCACGGGAACGATTCGCAGCAGTCTGTTTGCGGCGCAACTGGGAGCGGTGATCCAAGCGGGGGACGATGGCGCAGCGACAAGTTTTGGAACGCTGAAGTTCACTCCGGCTTCGGGCAGCGGCATTTTTGATTTTCAAAGCGGCAGCAGTGTCAGTTTGGGCCTCAATCCCAGCGGCTCAGGTGATTTGCTTAGTTTCGATGGTTTGTCTGCTGGCACGTTAGTGTTTGATGGGGACCTGCTGGTGTCGGCGGCAGGTTTTGTGCCGACATCAGTGCAGGTTTTTAACCTGCTTGATTGGATCAATGTCGATACCGTCACGTTTAACAGCCGTTACAATGCGGCTTCTTATGCGGGGCTGCTGCTTGGCAACGGCGATGATAACTTGGGTTTTGATTTGCCGGATATTTCGGGATCGGGTTATGGATGGGATATTGGCCAGTTTCAGACCAACGGGACGATTGCGACTGCTTTGCTGGTGCCGGAGCCTTCCGCATTGTGGTTGGGCGCGGTTGGATTGGCAGCGATGATGTTTAGACGCAAACGCCGGATGGGGACGGAGTTGAGTTGAGGTGTCCGTCGATTGTGGGGTCGCTGGGCGTCGGTGTTGGGGCAAAAAGAATGGCTGGTTGACGAATCAACCAGCCATTGAAAAGGTCTCGATCGAGCTTTGTGAGTTACTTCACATTGCCCAGGGTGGCGTCGCCTTCTTTGAGGCCGAGGGCCCAAAGAATCCCGCCGAGGATGTGGTCTTGATAGACCTGGGCGATTTCAGGGGCGTTTTTGCGCTCGTTGGTGCCGGCTTTCCAAGTGGGATCCCAAACGTCTTCGCGGTGGCCGAGGCTGGTGTAGAAGACTTTGCCTTTGCCGAATTCCTTGTTCCAGCTGATGGGGTAATAGCCAGGGGTGCCGTCGTTTGGATGGGCATTCAGGCCGAGGAGACCATGGACGGTCGCGGGGTCGTAGGATTTGAAGATGTAGATTTCGTCGAAGACTTTGTAGCCGCCGGGGAAGGGTTGGGTGGCGGGATGGGCTTTGTCGTGGATGATGGGCTCGACTTCCACTTGGGCTTTGTGGGTTTGGAATTCGCCGCCGAGCATGTCAACATAGGGACGGAATTTGTGGAAGGTGTCGGAACCGGAGTGCATCGCGATGAAAGCTTTGCCGCCTTTGATCAGGTCAATGAAAGCCTGGGGGTCGGGGAAGGGGAGTTCGCCGGTGGTGTTGCAGAAGACGAAGCCGTCGTATTGCTGAATGTTTTCAGTCGCCAGCTTGCCGTGGGCGTAGGCAGTGATTTTGTCTTCCCAAGCTTTGCGGAGGGGAAGAAATTCGGCCATGGCGGCGGCGTAGGCTTCTTCTTTGGCCTTGAAGGTTTCGTCGGTATCTTTGGCTTCGCGTTTGGGTTTGTTGGGGTTTTTTGGTGCGGGTTCGGGCTGTTGAACGAAGTCGACGGTGAAGGCTCCGCTTTTGGTGGCCAATTCGGCGAGGACTTTTTCGCCGGTCTCGATGGAGGAGTGGCGGAAGCCTGTGGTGATGGAGACAACGAGCAGCTTTTTGGGGGCGGCTTCGGCGAAGGTGGTGAAGGCAAAGATGCCCGCGAGGATGAAGGTGGGAAGACGAAGGATTCGCATAAGAAGAAGGTTACATTACGCGATGGGTGCGTTGATGTCTTTCCTGGAATTGTGTTTTGGCGGGAAAGTTGGCGTGGTTGGGAATGGGTATGAAAAAAGCACCGGAGTGCGGTGCTTTTTTACGAAGAAGAGATGAAAGGCCCGGGACGGACCTTCTACTTTGGAAGATGACTATTATTCGGCGTCTAGTCCAAAGGCGGTGTGGACGGCTTGGGCGGCTTTTTCGATGTCGGCTTCGCTGACGGTCACGGCGGTTTTGATCTCACTGGTGGAGATCATCTGAATGTTGACCTCGGCGGCGGAAAGTGCGGCGAACATACGAGCGGCGACGCCACTGTGGCTGCGCATGCCGATGCCGACGATGCTGAGTTTGGCGATGCCGCTTTCGCTGCGGACATCGGTGTTGGGGCCGATGTCGGCGAGGACTTTGCGGACTTCGGCTTCGGCTCTAGGGAGATCGGCGGCGCTGAGAGTGAAGCTGACATCCGTTTCGCCGTCATAACTGACGTTCTGCACGATGATGTCGATGACGATGTTGGCTTTGGCGATGGCACCGAAAATCAGGGCGGCGACACCGGGCTGGTCGGGGACGTCATCGATGGTGATTTTTGCCTGATTGCGTTCGATGCTGATGCCGCGGACGACGACGGATTCCATGCCTGGAGTTTCTTCTTTCACAAGGGTGCCGGGGTTGGTGTTCATGCTGTTGCGGACTTCGAATCGGACTCCGAATTTTTTGGCGAATTCGACGCTGCGGCTTTGCATCACCTTGCTGCCGCTGCTGGCCATTTCCAGCATTTCGTCGTAACTGATGGTTTCGATTTTTTGAGCTTTCTTAACGACCCGCGGGTCGCAAGTGTAGACGCCGTCGACGTCGGTAAAGATCTGGCAGAGGTCGGCCTTCACGGCGGCGGCCATGGCGATCGCGGTGAGGTCGGAACCCCCGCGGCCGAGGGTGGTGATAAGGCCGTCGCTGGTTTTGCCCTGGAATCCGGCGAGGATGACGATGTTGCCTTCATCAAGCATTTCGTGGACTTCGGTGGGCGTGATGTTGGCGATGCGGGCCTTGGTGTGGACGCCGTCGGTTTCAATGCCGGCCTGCGCGCCGGTGAGGGAAACGGCCTTGCCGCCGAGGGCGTTGATGGCCATGGCGGTGAGCGCGATGGTTTGTTGTTCGCCGGTGGAAAGGAGGACGTCGAGTTCACGCTCGGTAGGAGCTGGGGAAACGGCGTTGGCGAGTTTGAGGAGGTTGTCGGTCACCCCGGACATGGCGGAGACGACGGCGATGATCTGGTTGCCGGCTTGCTGGCTTTCGAGGATGCGGCGGGCGACGTTGCAGATACGTTCGGGATTGCCGACCGAGGTGCCACCGTATTTTTGGACGATCAATGACATGGAAGAGGAGTGCGGGAAAGGGGGGCGGAAGTTGGCACGGTTCGCAGTGGGTGCAAGGAGGAAACGATGAAGGCTCGGCCAAACGAATTTTTACAAAAAGATTGGCTTTGTATGGAAATTATGGATAATGTGTATTATTGTATAATTAAGCTTTATGAAACGGTCGTCTTCAAGTTCTCCGATTCGCTGGATTTTGGCGAGTGTGGTGGTGTGGTTTCTTTTGCAAAGCTTGTGGCTGACCAAGGCGCAGGCGTCGGGAGCTTATCCTTTTCTGAGTTACAATGGGAAAGTGGCGAAGGCTCCGGTCGGGGTGCCGCCAGCAGTGCATCATGCGGTGAAGGCGGCGAACAGTTTGCAGGGAAAACCTTACGTGTTTGGGGGCGGTCATCGGAAGTTGTATGACCGGGGGTATGATTGTTCGGGATCAGTTTCTTATGTGCTGTATCACGCGGGCCTGCTGCGTGGACCGATGCACAGCAAGGCGTTTAAGGACTACGGGCGTCCGGGGCCAGGGAAGTTCATCACGCTGTTTGTGACGGATGGACATGTATTCATGTCGATCTGCGGACTGCGTTTTGACACGAGCGATTGGGGAGCAGGACGAGGTGAGGGGCCGAGATGGAGGCCAAAATCGCGCAAGCTGGCGTCGGGTTACCAGATGCGGCATCCGCCGGGGTTGTGATGTTTAGGGAGTTTGAATCTTCCAGGCTTTGGCGATTTCGGGATGGGTCTCGGTGAGGATGTTGCGAAGATGTTCGCGTTCGGAAGCGGAGAGATGCATGCCGCCTTCGGATGGTGTGGGATCGAGGGCGGATTCGAGTTGCTGGTAAATGGCTTGTTTGAGGGCAGGTGGAAGAGCGAGAAATGATTCGCTGTGGATCATGTAGCTGCAGCGGTGTTTGAATAGGCGGGTGTGGAGCTGGAAGTCTTTTAAGGAACGGCCATCGCTGGTTTCCTTGCGGTTTTTGCGGAAGGCGTCCTGAAAGGCCGGATTGCCTTCGATTCCGCCTTCGGGGAGGGGATGTTCGTCGGCGAACAGGAGGGATTTGACGATGGATTGGGCGTGATGCTGAATGAGGCTGAGGGCGGAGCCTTGGGGTTCGTCGGAGATGGGATCACCAAAGGCGTCTTGCATGGCGCGTTGACGTTCAAGGGCTTCCAACGTAAATCGGGTGGCGGCGGTGAAGAGGTTTTGAATGGCGCATTGGTGTTCGAGCACCATGAGGGCAACGATGTCACTGGTGGTGGTGAGATAGGGGTCGGTGTCGAAGAGGTGGGCGATGGATTCGAGATTGGCACCTTTGTTGCGAGGAAGATGGACGCTGTCACCCGCAGGGTTTTCGCTGGCGGTGACGTTGCCCATGTGGAGTTCACTGCCGTGTTTGCCGGTGACATACCATCCGCCCCAGCGTTCGGAAATCGGACTGTCGGGAGTGGTGAGAAAGCTGCCGTGACGGAGCAATGGTTGGCCGGAATCGGCGGTGAAGACGGAGCGCACGAGCAGGCCTTTGACGCGTTGGGTGCGGGTGGTTTCGTGACAGGAGAAGCACTGCTCGCTGGGGGCGAGATTGGGGGGTTGACGGGAGTTGACGGGAATGTCGAGGGAGTAGAATTGAGGTTCCTGACCGGGATCGATGGCGATGATTTCAATGACACCGCCCTGCACCCAGCCGATGTAGAGGTGATCGTTGAAGTAAAGAGCGCGGGGGCGTTGGGGGTGAATGAGGTTGTTTTGCAGACTGGTTTTTGAGAAGACAAGGGTCTGCGATTCGATGGGAACTTCCAGGGCGGCGAGGAGACTGCGCAGGAAGGCTTTTTCGCTGCTGGAATCGAGTGTGACCTGGCCCTGGCTGATGCGCTGCCAGAGTTTGGCGACGGCATCATTCGAATGCGCCCAAGGTTGATAGGTGCTGACCTGGGCGCTGAGGTTGAGCGCGAGCGCGTTGAAGAGGATCGTCAGGAGGAAGATCAACCGCATGAAGTGAATTCGGGTTCAGGTTGCCGCCGCGATTTTTGGATGAGCTGCCCCGCCTCGCGGGCGAGTTTGGTGATGCCCGACCAGTCTTGTTCGGCGACCAAGGCACGCGGGGCAAGCCAGGAGCCGCCGATGGCGTGGATGAGCGGTTCGCGAAGGAAGGTTTCAGCGTTGGTAGGGTTGATGCCGCCGAGCGGGAGGAATTTCACCCCGAGGTGGGAAAAGGGGGCGGCGATTTGGCGGAGATAGGGGAGTCCGCCGCTGGCTTCGCAGGGGAAAAACTTCATCAACTGGCAGTCGGATTCGAGGGCGATTTCGATGTCGGTGGGGGTGCAGATGCCGGGCGCAAAAGGAAGGCCGAGATCGCGCGCGGCAGCGATGGTTCGTGGGTTGGTGCCAGGGGCGACGGCGAAGTCGGCTCCAGCGCGATGAACATCTTCGACTTGGGATGGAGTAAGGACGGTTCCAGCTCCGATGGTCATGTCGGGCAGGTAGGCGTTGATCAGTTCAATAGCTTTCAGTGCGCCGGGGGTTCGCAAGGTAAGTTCGATGCAGTTGATGCCGCCTTCGAGCAGGGCAGTGGCAAGAGGGACGGCATCGGGAAGATGATCGAGGACAACAACGGCAATGATGCGGGATTGACGAAGTTTGCTAAAGGCGGGTTCAGGGAAAGTTGGCATCGAGCGGGGTTAGGGGGACGGGGATGTTGTTGTGGTGGTAGTGGTAGTGGTTTGGTGACGGCGCATGATGGGGATGACGACATCGGGGTGATCGGTGGCGAACGATTGGACTCCGAGATTGAGTAATCGTTCGTAGATGGCGGGTTCTGAGGCGGCCCAGGGAAGGGCTTGGAAAAGGATGCCCCGTGGCTTGAGTTCGGCGGCGAGTTCGCGAATGAAAGCCTCGGAGGGTTGAAGAGTGCGCATGCCGTTGGCGTCTTTGGGTTCGCGGATATGAATCTGGAGTTGAGTGATGCCGCCGAAGTTTTCGGTTTTGAGCTGATCGATGCGGGTCCGGAGTTTCTCCTCTTTGCCACCCATCCAGTGCAAGGTTTGGGCATCGGGCAGGAGGGCTTTCCATGCGCGGATTTCGTCAATGATGGTGGAAGCAAAAATGACCTGACTCCCGACCTGTTGTTTCTTCACCAGATTGGCGAGATCTTTGAGGTCGACTTCCTTGATGTCGAGATAGAGACGCCGGTGCGGTTCTCCGCGCATGAAGTCGAAGATCTCGTCGAGGGTATGGATGTGTTCTGTGCGGTTGGGATCGCCGGTTTCGGCTCCGATCTTGAGTTTGCGGATGGCGCTGAGCGGGAGGTCGCGCACGCCCTGTTTTTTCAATTCCGGCGAGGGATCATGAACGACGCGGGCGAAGTTCTTGTCGTGAAACACGACGATGTGTCCGTCAGAAGTGGTGCGGATGTCGGCTTCGGGAATGGCGCCGAGTTCCCAGCCAAGCTCGAAGGCTTTTACGCTATTTTCCGGGGCGAGCACTCCGGCGCCGCGATGGCTTTGGACGATGAAAGGGACGGGCTCGGTGGCATGCGCCGAGGTCAGCAGCAGACAACAGAGAAGTCGGGTGATCACGAGGGGTCAGGAGGGTTGGGGGTGGTGACGGTGTTGCAGGCTCAGTGTTGGGGCAATTGGCGGGATTGCAACGAATGGATTCGAGTCACTGAATGTGGTGAGCAGGGCCCACGTTGAGGCGATGGGAGTTTTTGATTGACCTGAGGCTGAGGGGTGGGACATCATTGATCATGTTGATGATGAGGCGTTTCGGTTTGATCTGGATTCTAACTCTCGTGTGGGGCGCGGTGCAGATGCCATCGGTTCATGCGGTGGTGCTGGTTCAGCAGACTTCTGGTCAGTTCGCTTTCGAAGCGGAGTCATACACAACTCTGACCGGCACTGGTTGGGAGAGAATCACTACCACCACCGGCACCAAGACGTTGCCAGGCGGATCGAATGCGGTGGGAGATGCTTTGTATTCGAGGAATGGTGGATCGCCAAGTTCGTTTGCGACTTACAGTCTGCAGTTCATTGCTGATGGAACTTACTACGTCTATTCCCGCTATTCGATGTATGACATCGTATCCGGCGCTCCTTCGCCTCCTGGTTATGGTAATGAAGATTCGTTTCATATCGCACGCGATCTTGGATTGGCTCCGGCGATCGGTGGAGGAGCAGATGTGGACTGGTATGCCCAGCATCTTTCTCCTCAGGGGCATTTACCGGCGGATTCGCCAACTCCCAATCCCAACGATGGGCGGTTTTTTTACTGGGATGAGGCGCAGCTGTCGGGCACTTCGACCAATCCGCTGACCTTTACGATTACGGGAGCGAGTGCAACAACGCCGGTGGATGTAACCTTTTCCATTGGCAACCGGGAAGGTGGGGTGACGCTTGACCGGTTCGTGTTCAGCACCACGAGGCTCAACACCTCGATTTCTGCTGGGAACAGCGCGACCTTGGATGGGATCGCGTCGGTGCCTGAGCCTTCAAGAGCGGTTTTTTCGATGGTGGCGTTGGTGCTGGCGGTGGGGATCAGGCGCCGGGATGTTTGAGGGGGGAGGGGTTGGATGGCCGGAGGATTACGCTTGCGCGATTTTGGCGAGCTGGCCCTTAGATTCGGACCAGTCGACTTCATGGGGTTGACGTTTGCTTTGCGCGGCAATGGCGGAGGTGACTCCTGCGGCTTCGCCCATGGCAACGGCGTTCCCGGTAACGCGATAACTGGCGTGCGAGATGAAGTCGCCGCTGATGCAACGTCCGGCCATCATGAGGCCGTCGACGTCTTTGGCGATGAGGGCGCGGAGGGGGATGTGATACGGTTTGGTTTTGACCCCGGCGTTGTGATAGGGCTTGGTTTCGTTGTCCTTTTTGGTGACGGCGTGAATGTCGACGTTGAAGGTGACGGTGACGACGCCGTCGTCCTGTTGGCGGCCTTCGATGAGGTCTTCCTTGGTCATGAAGTAGCGGCCTTTGATGCGGCGTCCATCGCGAACCCCGATTTGCTCGGCGGTGGCGACAAGCAGCAGTCCATCCCATGGCCCGCCAAGTTTGCGCAGGCCTCGGGTGATGGTGTGGATCTCCGCCCGGGCACGCAAAGTGGCGGCGGTGATGGCATCGGCATCATCGGCGCGCACGGCGTATTCGTGATTGATCATCAGGTTGAACAGGCCGTCGCGAACGTGGAACAATGAAGGCGTGCCGTAAGTGGGATTGTGGCCAAAGCGGGCCATTTCGGCGCGGAGATTTTCGACCGGTTCCTTGCGCCAGGAGGGGCTACCGTAGTGGGAGGCGAAGGGCTGCAAGGCTTCGGGGTTGGGAACGGTGACCATGGCCATCATGGTCATGGGCTGGCAGGGACAGGCCTGATTTTCGCCTAGTTCCCATTCGCATCCGGCAAGGTGACCGAGGTCGCCGTCACCGGTGGTGTCGATGAAGACACGGGCCTTCCATGCCTGACGTCCGGATTTGGATTCGGTGACGATGGTGCTGAGACGCTTGTTGTCGTCTTTATAAGCAGCGACAACGCGGCTGAAAAGCTGGATCTTAACTCCGGCGGCGACACACATTTCTTCGAGGAGGAGTTTCATTTCCTCGGGATCGTAGAAGTAGGCGCTCTTCGTGTTTGCCTTAAAGCCGGAGCGTGCGGTGAGTTCGTTGACGATTTCCTGATTGAGTCCGGTGTTTTTGGCATCGAGCACGTAGCTGAGCAGACCCGCGGTCCACACGCCGCCGAGGCATCCGTGAACTTCGAAGAGGCGGACTTTGGCTCCACTGCGGGCGGCGGTGATGGCGGCTCCGATGCCAGCAGGACCTGAACCGCAGACGATGACATCGACGTCGTCCGTGATGGGGAGATTGCGCGTGGGTTCGTTCAGGCCGGAGTTGATTGGCGTCGTGGATGCCGTCGCGTTAGAGAGTAGCAAAGGGGTGCCGGTGATGCCTGCGAGGGCGCTGCCGAGGAAGTGGCGGCGGTTGGGGGAGGCCGATGAAGGTGACTGAATTGGCATGAAAGGATAACCGCAATCGATGGTTGATTCTTGCAGATGAGAAAATTGATAGTTGATCAAAAAATAGATTGCGCTCTAATTCGTCAATGGATAGAAAAAAGAGATGAAGTCCCAAGTTCTCCTGCCGGTCGCCTGTGGTGTTGCCATGCTGTTTTCCGCTTGTTCGACCGAAATCAGGGTTCACCGGGAGGAATTGAGCCGACAGGTCCAATGGTCACAAGCGGTTGCACCCTATGCGATGTTGTCGTTGCTTGCTTACGAAGGGCCGGGCAATGGGAACATTGCCAGCATGAAAGGCGGCAGGGTCAGCACGAAGCTGTCGGAGCTGCCAGACGACCGCAGCGGGTTTGTGACCGAGAGCAGGGTGAGGCTGGCAAAAGACGGCTGGCGTCGAATTTACGCTTTCGATGAGGAGGAGGAAGGCACGCGTGCGGCTGAGGAATTGTATTTCGAGGTGTGGGAGAAGAGGGTTGGTGGTGAGATCAAGGAGATTGTGTTTGCTTTTGAAGGGACCGACAGCTTTGCGGACATGAGGACAAACATGCGCTGGTTCAGACTGTGGCGGGCGCGTGGTGATCGGGGGGATCAATATGACGCCGTCAACAAAGTGGGCTTGGAGCTTCACCGGAAGCTTTGGGCGCAAACCGGAGGGAAGGCGCGTTTCACGGCCACTGGTCACTCATTGGGAGGTGGTTTGGCCCAGCATTTTTATTATTCGGCATTGCCGCACATGGATCGTGCCGTGGTTTTTGATACGACGCCGGTGACGGGCTACCAGGATCTTAGCAAAGAACAGCGCGGCAAGTTTCTTCGCGAGGTGTATCGTGATGAGTTCCCGACCTACCGGGTGCTGCGTGTTCACGAAGATGGCGAATTGCTTGAGTATTTGCGCGATTTTACCCAAAAATTCTTCCCTCAGGACAGTGTCATCCGTGCGGTGGAATTCAAATCGCATACCCGTGGTGGGGCGCTGATCAAACACGGCATGGCCAGGCTGGTGAGCAAGATTTTTGAAACCGAACTTGCTGCCAAAGAAGAGATTGAAGAGGAAAACCAATCTGGTGGACCGGCCAAGTCGAAGAGGTTTCGCTTCTTTCTTGTTCCTCGTTAAAAACAGGCTGTGAGGCGGGACTCACTTTGAATTTTTAGTTCATGGTGAGGGCGAGAGGCAGAGGTGAACCGGCAGAGCGCGATTCTTCGGTTAACCTGCTGCGATTTTGGTGAGCTGCTCTTTGCCTTCGCTCCAGGGGACTTCGTGGGGCTGGCGTTTGGTTTTGGCGGCGATGGCGGCGGTGGCACCGGCGGCCTCGCCCATGGCCACGGCATTGCCCGTGACGCGATAGCTGGAGTGTGAGATGAAGTCGCCAGAGATGCAGCGTCCGGCCATCATAAGTCCGTCGACGTCGCGGGCGATGAGGGCGCGCAGGGGGATGTCGTAAGGTTTGACCTTGATGCCGGTGGCGTGGGTGGCGGATTTTTGGTTGTGCTCGGCGGTGGTGGCGTGAATGTCGACGCTGAAAGTGGCGCGGGTAACGCCGTCGTCATAACGTGAACCATTGATGACGTCATCTTTGGTGACGGTGTAGCGTCCTGCGATGCGACGTCCATCGCGCACACCGATTTGTTCGGCGGTGGCGACGAGTTGAATGCCCTCCCAAGGTCCGCCGAGCTGGCGCAGTCCGTCGACCATCTTGTTCATTTCCTTGCGGGCGTTGACGGTGGCTTGCGTGACAGCGGCGGCATCGAAGGGTTTGACGCCGTATTCGTGGTTGAGCATGGCGAACACAAGGTTTTCTTTGACGTGCCAGAGGGTGGGTTTGCTGTAGGAGGGGAAGTGACCGGTGGTCTCGATGATTTCGCGGATGCGGTTTTTCTTCTGGTCGTTGGTGTTTTCGCCTTCCAGCGGATTGCCGAAGCGGATGAATTCGCGAAGGGCTTCGGGGTTGCGAACCGTGAGCAGGGCATTGAGCGACATGGGCTGGCAGGGGCAGGTGACAGTGCTGTTGCCATCGCCGTAAGCGGGATCGCCGAGATCGAAGGAGCAACCTGCCTGGGCAGCGAGGTCGCCGTCGCCGGTGGTATCGATGAAAACGCTGGCGCGCCAGGCTTCACGTCCGGCTTTGGAATCGGTGATGATGGTGGTGAGCTGGCGGCCTTCTTTAAAGGCGGCGGCGACACGGGTGTGGTATTGAAATTGTATGCCAGCTTCCACGCAGAGTTCTTCGAGGAGCAGCTTGAGTGCTTCGGGATCGTAGCTGAACGAACCGGGACGATGGCCGGTGTAGGCCCCGCGTTGGTCGAGTTTGGTGCGTAGTTCTTTTGACAGGCCGGGTTTGTCGAAGTCGAGAAAATAACCTAGCAGTCCGGCGGTCCAGATGCCGCCGAGGCAGCCGCGCCATTCGAAGAGGCGGACTTTGGCACCGGCACGGGCGGCGGTGATGGCGGCGGCGATCCCTGCGGGACCGGCGCCGCAGACGATGACATCGGCGTCGTTGGTGAGCGGGACGTTTTCAGAGGGGATGGTGAAGCCGTCGGATGGCGTGGAGGTGCGGGAGGGTTCTGCGGAATGGGTTTTGAGGAGAGGGGCGGTGGCAAGGCCTACGATGGCGCTGCCCAAAAAGCGGCGGCGGTTGGATGCGGAAGGGGAGGAAGGCATGGGGACAATAAACAGTAGAGATAGGTTTTCTTGCAGAGGAGCGGGGTGTCGCTGTGCATAACTCCGCGTTCCGCCGCATGATTGACAACGAATTTAAGCCCCAAAGGGGCGACCTACGACAGCCCGGGGCAACGCCCTGGGGAGGGCGTCCAGAAATTATTCGAGCCCCAACGGGGCGACCTGAAGTCTTCAATCCCACACATATCGTTCATCATAGGCCACCCGATGCTTGTTCAGAAACGCGTGATATTCCTCTTGAAACGTTTTTGTTCGGTGGTGCTCCTTCTGGTTGGCGATGTAATTTCGGACGGCGGCGACATTGGATTGGCTCACGGCAAATGCGCCATATCCGGCCTGCCAGGCGAAAAGGGATAATTCAGGTCCCTGCGTTTTGATCCACTTGGATGAATGTTTTTTGATGTCTTCAACCACACTGCTGATCGTCACGGTGCGGGCGAGTTCAAAGAGAAGGTGAATGTGGTCGTTGACTGAATTGATGAGCACGGGGTGGCAACCGAGGTTTTGTAACACGGTGGCCATGTAGGCGTGGAGCGCCGGGCGGACGCCATCGTGGAGGAGAGGTTCGCGGTTTTTGGTGCTGAAAATGAGGTGGATGTGGAGACGGGCGAGGGATTGGGGCATTTTGGGGCGCCCTTTCAGGGCTCGGGGGTTTGGTGGGGGATAGGTCCCAAGGCGTTGCCCTGGGCTGTCGTAGGTCGCCCCGTTGGGGCTGGATTCATTGACGGATCGATGGTTTTGATTTAGGGGGGGTGCTTGAGGTCGGTTGAGGTCGGTTGAGGTCGGTTGAGGTCGATTGAGGTCGATTGAGGTCGATTGAGGTCGATTGAGGTCGGTTGAGGTCGATTGAGGTCGGTTAAAGGTGGTTAGATACAATAATGTTCAATGGCAACCTGCGCGTGCAAATGATTTGGTGTCGAAAAACTCTGCTGGGGATGATTTTTCGGCGGGATAGTGAAATGAATATCCCGATGGAGTGACTCAGCGCGCCGATTTCGATGCGCGAGGTGCTGGGTGAAGGAAATGGAGTGGTCGCTTTGGGGCTACACGCGGGTGATTTTTGCGAGCAGTTCTTTGGCTTCGGCCCAATTGACTTGGTGCGGTTGGCGTTTGCTTTGGGCGGCGAGGGCGGCAGTAACTCCGGCGGCTTCGCCGGTGGCGACGGAGTTGCCGGTGACGCGGTAACTGGCGTGGGAGATGAAGTCGCCGCTGATGCAGCGTCCGGCCATCATGAGTCCGTCGACGTCTTTGGCGATGAGGGCGCGGAGGGGGATGTCGTAGGGGGTGAATTTGGTGACGCCGCCGCGTTCGATGGTGAGTTTGTCGTTGTCGGTTTTGGTTTTGGCGTGGATGTCGACGGGGAAGGTGACGCGGGCGACGGCGTCGTCGTGTCGGGCGTGGGTGCTGAGGTCTTGTTTGGTGACCATGTAGCGGCCATGGATGCGTTTCCCGTCGCGGATGCCGATTTGTTCGGCGGTGGCGACAATTTGTAATCCTTCCCAGACGCCGCCGAGTTTGCGAAGGGCGCGGGTGATGGTGTGGATTTCTTTGCGGGCGCGGACGGTGGCGGCGGTCATGGCGTCGGCGTCATCGGGACGGATGCCGTATTCGTGGTTGGCCATGATGAGGACGATGTTGTCGCGAACGTGGAAGATGGTGGGCATGCCGTAGGAGGGGTCGATGCCGGCGCGGCGGATTTCGGCTTTGAAGTTTTCAGTGGCCTTGACGTGCCAGTTAAGGTCGCCTTGGTAAAAGGAGATGTAGGGTTGCATCTGGGTGACGTCCTTGACTGCGGCGAGGGCGTTCATGGTGAGGGGCTGGCAGAGACATTCGCGGGCGGCATCGTTGCCCATGTCGCCGAGGTCCCATGCGCAACCGGCGAGGGCACCGAGGATGCCATCGCCGGTGCAGTCGATAAAGACGGGCGCGCGCCAGGCTTCGCGGCCGCTGCGTGATTCGGTGATGATGGTGGTGAGCTGGCGTCCGTCACGATAGGCAGCGACGACGCGGGTTTGGAGACGGAATTTGACGCCGGATTCGGTGCAGAGGTCCTCGAGAAGGAGTTTCATTTCGTCGGGTTCGTAGACGAAGACTTTGGGGCTGGTGCCGCGGCGGGCGTCGCGGGCGTCGAGGTGTTGGCGGATTTCATTGGTGAGGCCCGGTTTGTCGAAGTCGAAGATCCAGGTGAGCAGTCCGGCGGTCCACACGCCGCCAAGGCAGCCGTGGGTATCGAAGAGTCGGACGTTGGCTCCGGTGCGGGCGGCGGCGATGGCGGCGGAGACTCCGGCGGGGCCGGCACCGCAAACGATGACGTCGGTGTCATTGATGAGGGCGAGGTCGCGAGCGGGTTCGTGGAAGGCGGGGGAGTTTGCAGAGGATAATTTTGGGGGCTCGGTGGCGCGGGTGGAAATGGGGGCGAGAAGGGAGCCAGCGATGGCGGATTGAAGGAAGTCCCGGCGGGAAAATGGGTGGCTTGGATGGTTCATGGTGGCGTGTAGAAGTGAGTGGCGAAAATGAGAAGAATGGAATATTTGCAACTTGTCGGGAACGACTTTAGAGAGGTGTTACTGAGTAAAATAGAAGAAAAAGCTAACAAAAGTAGCACAAAAGAAACGTATGCAGAATGCTAACGGCGTCCGTAGACTCGCTGGGATCATGGATTCGGTGATCGAGCGGGGATTTCCGGGCGCGGTGTATCTGGTGTCGGAGCGGGCGGTGCCGGAAGAGGGTGAAATTATGGGAATTCTGGATTGTCCGAGATTTAGTCTGTGTCTGGCGGGGGAGGCGAAGTATCAGGTGATGCGTGATGGGGTGCTATCGGTGGTAACGTTGAGGCGCGGGGAGGCGATTGTGGTGGCGCCGAATTGCGTGATGGAGCCGCATGCGGATGGCAATTATCTGGCTTTGGGCGTGGTGTTCTCCGGTGAGTTGACGAGGTTTTTATTAGCGCGGAAGAAGCGGGGCGAGGGGAAGGTGGCGCATCGGTTTTTGCTGGCGCATCATAGTCGGGCAACGATGGATGAGGAGTTGCGTTTCTTTTTTGAGGCGCTTGAGCGGGGTGGGAGTCGGAACGTGGATGACCGCTATTTGTGCCGGTTGCTGCAGTTGGTTTTGATCAAGGCACGGGAGTTGATGGATCAGGAGCCGGCGGCGGGGACGGGCGTGAGGCGGGCGCATTTCACCTGGCGTGCCGCCTGTCATTATGTGCAGGAGCATCTGGCGCAGGGAATTGGACGGGCGGATGTGGCGGCATTTTTGCGGCTGCATCCGAATCATGTGTCGCGGTTGTTTTCGGAGTTTAGCGGCGGATCGTTCAATGCGTATTTGCTGAAGGCCAGGTTGCAGCGGGCGCAGGGGTTGTTGCGGGATCCGTCGATGAATGTGGGTCAGGTGGCGCGGGCGTGCGGGTTTGCGGAGGCGAATTATTTTATTCGTTGTTACCGCAAGGTGTTTGGGGTGACGCCGGGGAGGGGGCGGGGGCGGGTGATTGAAGTGAAGTGAAACTTCGTGGTCCAGCCTTTTGATATTGCGTCTACTTATTCGATTGCGCTTGAGGGAACTGCGGCCAAAGTCGCGCTCCCATGCATTCCAGCTCAGCGCCTTCCTCATCCACGGGACCTTGGTGGACACAGCTCTCGAAATATCACTGGTTTGTCTTTATTGTGGCCTCGCTGGCATGGATGTTTGACTGCCTTGATCAGCAGCTTTTCATTCTGGCGCGTGGTGCGGCGATGAAGAGTTTGTTGCCTCCTGACATGGACGCGAATGCCTATGGCACGTATGCGACGGCAATTTTTGTGGCAGGGTGGGCGACGGGCGGATTGATTTTCGGATCGGTGGGAGATCGGATCGGTCGGGCGAAGACGCTGACGATCACGGTGTTGATGTATTCGGTGTTCACCGGATTGTCGGCGTTGTCGAAAGGGTGGGTGGATTTTGCAGTTTATCGCTTTTTGACCGGTCTTGGAGTCGGTGGGGTGTTTGGGCTGGCGGTGGCGCTGACGGCGGATGCGCTGCCAGATTCGGCTCGTGCGGGAGCATTGGGGACTTTACAGGCGCTCTCGGCAGTGGGCAACGTGACGGCGGGATTGATCAGCATGTGGGTCGGGGGCATGGTTTCGAGGGGAGAGATTTCGGCGGACTGGTCGTGGAAGTTGATGTTTATCGTGGGGGCGGCTCCTGCGTTTTTGTGCGTGTTTATTCAGATGCGTTTGAAGGAACCGGAGAAGTGGGTGAAGGCGCGTGAGGCGGGCAGGATCAGTGGGGCAAAGTTTGGTTCGTATGCTTCGTTGTTTGGAGACAAGCGCTGGAGGGGACCGGCGTTGTTTGGGATGATGCTTTCGGTGGCCGGGGTGATCGGGCTGTGGGGAATCGGGTTTTTCTCGCCTGAGCTGGTGGGACCGGTGATTGAGGAGTCGTTGAAGGCGCAGAATTTGCCGGCGTCGGAAATTGCCGGGGCGAAGGCCCACTACATTGGGCTGAATTCGATTGTGCAGAATGTCGGTGCGTTCATCGGGATGTTGTTGATGACGAAACTGGCGCAGGTGATCGGTCGGAAAAAGGCGTTTGCAGTGGCGTTTGTGGCGGCTTTGCTGGCGACGGTGGGTTTCTTCCAATTCTTTAATGGTCCCGGTGACATCTGGATGAGCGCGGTGATGGGCGGTTGCCAGTTGGCGATTTTTGCGGGGTTTGCGATTTATCTGCCGGAGTTGTTCCCGACGCGTTTGCGCAGCACGGGCACGAGTTTTTGCTACAATGTGGGCCGGTTTGTGGCGGCTTTGGGCATTCTGCAGACGGCGTCGATCAAGACCTGGGCGAGCACGGGGGCGGTGACGGCGACGGAGAAGATTGATTCGTTCCGTGATGCGGCGAGCTACATGAGCGTGATCTTCTTGATCGGTTTGGTGGCGCTGATGTTTCTTCCGGAAACCAAGGGGCGTCCAATGCCTGAAGATTAAGAATGAGATTTTGAGGTGGAAGGTTGCATGGTTTGATTGGAGAGTGATCTGATGACTGTAGAAGAATTGCTTGAATCGGTGTTGCGCGATGATGCGCCGCCGGATGACGTGAGCGCTGAGGCGCGGGCGCTCTGGCATGCGAAGAAGGGCAACTGGGATGAGTCGCATGAGATTGCGCAGGATATTCATTCGAGAATGGGCTCTTGGATTCATGCGTTGCTGCATTTGATCGAAGGCGATCAGGGCAATGCGAACTACTGGTTTCACAAAGCGCAGAAGCCGGTGCGCAAACCGGCGGACATTGAATCGGAGTGGCGGGTGATTGCGGCTGAGGTGCTGGGGGCTTGAGGTTTTTTTGATGCATTCATGTCTGAGTTGAATCATGTTGTCCCGCGAGTCTCCGCTGACGTATTGGAAGAGGTGGACATTGCGTGTTTGAGACTGCCGGATGGCAAGGTGTGGGTGGGATACGGGCCGTTTACGGAAGTGGCGGATGCCCCTGATGGACCCGCGTTTTACGTGAATGATTTTGAGCTTGGCGACGGGCGGCCATGGAAGATTCCGGCGAGGATGGAGGTGCTGGAGAAGGGCGATGAATTTTTGGTGCAGTCGGAGGAGGAACTGAACGTGGTTTGGCGGGCGCTGGAGCCGGAGTGGTTTGAGATGGTTTTCCGGCGCATTCGCAAAGAGGTGGTGGCGAGGCGATTGAAGAAGATGGTTCCAGTATTGACGGAATTGGGGGTTCGGCAGTCGGGGCGGATGAGTGATCTACTGGGGCGTGCGCTGCGTGCGCCTGAGGGATTGTGGGCTTACGGCAGGGTGCAGGGAGATGAGGGGTTTGCGGGAGCGACACCGGAGTTGTTGTTAAAGGTGGAGGGTGGGCAACTCGAGACAATGGCGCTGGCGGGCACGGCGAGTCCGGTGGATGGCGGGGGATTTGTTTCGGACACGAAGGAGATCGAGGAGCACGAACTGGTGGCGGGATTTATTGAGTCGGCTTTGAGCGGACTGGGTTTGGGAGTGGTGGAGCGTGGGCCGCGGGAGGTGAGTGATGCATCGGGGCTTACCCATTTTCGAACGCAATTGCGGGTGACATTGGAGGAGAGGCCGGATTTGGGCGCGTTGGTGAGGTTGTTGCATCCGACGCCGGCCGTGGGGTGTTTGCCGCGTGATGAAGGGAATCTGACGCAGTTGATGGAGTATCGGAAGCAGTTGCATGCGCCGGGATTTTTTGGGGCACCGTTTGGTTTGAAAACGCCGGATGGTTTTTATGCGGTGGTGGCGATTCGTGGATTGGGGTGGAGGGGCGATGAGGTATCGATGCCGAGCGGATGTGGGATCGTTGGAGGAAGTGTGTTTGATCACGAGTGGCGTGAGCTGAGGCAGAAGCGGGAAACGGTGTCGAGGATGCTGGGGGTCTAGCATGAAAAATGGCACGGACAATGAGCGGGAGATTCGGTCGTTGTTTGACCGGCTTGATGGTCTTGGAGTGCGGGAATATGTGGTGTGTGCGGGGGCACGAAATGCGGCTTTGATCGCGGTGGTGACGGCACGGGCGGAAAGGGATGAGCGTTTTGTGGTCCGCCATTTTTTTGACGAGCGGTCGGCGGGTTTTTTTGCTTTGGGTCGGGTGATGGTGACGCGCAAGCCAGTGGCGGTTTTGACAACTTCCGGGACGGCGGTGGCGGAATTGTTGCCGGCGATGATGGAAGCGCATTACCAGGCGTTGCCACTGGTTGCGGTGACGGCGGACCGTCCGGCGCACTATGCTGGCAGCGGGGCTCCGCAGGCGGTGGAGCAGGAGGGGATTTTTGGAGTCTATGCGAACGGGACGATGGGCGGTCCGCTGCATTTCAATGTGCGGCTTGAGGAGGAGGCACTCGATGGGGGGGCACTGGAACGGTGTGTGATCGCGGGGGAAGTGACGTTTGATGGTGGTCCTGAACTGACGGATACGGGAATTTGGGAAGATTTTTGGTCGAGCGATGCGCCTCTGGTGGTTTTGGTGGCAGGTCTGCATCCAGACGATGTGAAAATGGTGTCGGCGTTTTTGGCGAAGCTGGGGGCGACAGTGGTGGCGGAGGCAACGGCGAATCTTGATAGGGTGCCGGAGTTGCAGGAGCTGATAATTCGCGGTGATGAGAAGTTGTTGCGGTCGCTTGAAGTGGGGCGTGTGTTGCGAATTGGGGCGGTGCCTTCGTGGCGCTGGTGGAGGGATCTGGAGGATCGGGAAGACGTGATGGTGTTGAGCATCTCAAAAACGTCGTTTCGCGGGTTGGCTCGAAAGGAGCGGGTCGTGTGTTCGCCTTGGTCAGCTTTGACTCGCGATGTGGGGGCGGTGGAGGCCCGATTGGCGGTGGAAAATGATGATGGCGGGTTGGGGGGATTGATTGAGCAATTTCCGAATTCCGAGGTGGCCTGGATGCGGCATTTGTCTAACGTCGTGGGGGCGGACGCGCGATTGTTCCTGGGGAATAGCCTGCCGATTCGAGAGTGGAATCTGGCAGCAGCTCGGCGCAGTGAAGCCGGGCTGGAAGTTTTTGCGAATCGCGGGGCGAATGGGATCGATGGTCTGGTGTCGACGTGGCTGGGGGTGGGGGATGGGGCGGATGAGTCGTGGTTGGTGGTGGGGGATTTGAGTGCGCTCTATGACATGAATGCGTTGTGGATTTTGCCGCAGTTGAGGGAGGGAAAACGACGCTTGGTGGTGATCAACAACTCAGGCGGGCAGATCTTTTCGCAGGTGCGGTGGTTGTCGGATCTGGCCCCCCCGGCTCGCAAGGTGATGACCAATGCGCACGGGCTTGGGTTTGAATCCTGGGCGTCGATGTGGGGAGTGGGCTACCGCTGTTTTTCTGACTGGCGGGATTTGAGCGATGATGGCGATGGCTCCGGGACGGTGATCTGGGAGATCAGGCCGGACGCGGATGAAAGCGCAGCGTTCTGGCGTGCGTGGTCATGAGGCGGGCCGGTGGAAGATGGCGGCGAGCAGGGATTGCTGGGTGATGACGCCGACGACGTGTCGATTTTCATCATGGACGGCGGTGAGAGGTTCGCCGCGTTTCCGCAGGTATTGCAGGCAGTGGAGGGCGGTGTCGGTGGATCGAACGTGGTTAAGGGGGCGCAGATACTGGCGGACCATGCGATCGGGCTGGGGATTGGTGGGGAGTGCGGTGGTGTCGAGCCAGCCGAGAAGATTGCCGTTCTCGGCGAGGACGATGTGCCAGGGACGGAGTTGTTGTTTGTTCGCGCTGATGAATTGCGCGAGGGGGAGTTCTGGGGGAATGGCGGTTAACTGGCGCAAGGGAAGCATGAAGCGGCTGACGGGCGACTTTTGGAAATCGGCGTAATGGTCGATCAGTTGCAGGCAGGGTGGGGGGAGAAGCTGGTTGGTCTTGATGGACTTGGTGAGGTCGTCCAGGCCGGTGTTGTCGGAGACTTCGACCGGCAGCAGGTCGAGGGCGCGGGATTTGAGTCGGGAAGAAAGAGCGAGCCAGGGGAGGGCGAGATGCTGCATCAACGTGAGAAGGCCGGTGCAGGCGCGAAGCGATCGGAAAGGTTTTTGTGCAAAAAGGTGTTTGGGGATTTGTTCGAGGATGATGAGGAACAGGGGGAGGGTGATGAGGAGGTTGATGGCCCAGCCCCAGGGGCCGACGGCACGCACGGTGAGCAGGGCGGCAGCGGCGAAGGCGAGCAGTCCGCAGATGTGATTGGTGGCTGCAACAACATGCAGCAACTCGTCGCGACGTTGGAGCAACTGGCTGAGCTTGGCGGCTTTTTTGTCGCCTTCCTCGGCGGCATGGCGGACACGGACGCGGCTAACTACAAGCAGGGCGCTTTCGGTGCCGGCGAGCATGAAACAGAGAGGGATGCAGAAGATGAGCAGCAGCCAGATCATCAGCGGTGGTCGGGTGCGGGTGGGAGTTGAAGTTCGACTTGTTGCACGCGTGAGCGGTTGGTGCGTTTGATCTTTATCTCAATGCCTTTGTAAGTGATTTGTTGACCGGGCTTTGGAGGTCCGCCGAAGAGACTGGTGGCAAGGCCGCCGATGGTGTCGAGGTCGTCTTCGTCAAAATTGACGTCAAGTTCGTGTTCGATCTCATCCAATCGGGCCTGGCCGTTGATGAGGTAGCGGTTGGCACCGATGGATTGGATGTTGGGCTGCGTGTCGGAGGTGGGAGCGGTTTTTGAAAGGATGTAATTGACGACGTTTTTATGAGTGAGGAGGCCCTGAAAACTACCGAATTCATCGACGATCACGGCCACGGCGGCGGGATCTGATTGAAGGCAGTCGGTCCACACCCGGATGAGCGGAATAGATTCGGGAACGAAGATGGGGGGCTGACTGACGCTGCGCCACTGGGGTCGGCCCTTCAGCTTCCATTGCTGAATGTTGATGAGGTCAGACACGCCGTCCTGTTTGCGGTCATACACCGCGACGAATGGATGGCGGGCACTTTCGAGAGTGGCGGCGGCCTCCTGGTCCTCGGCATCATGCGTCATCAGCGGGAGATCGACCCGCGGCGTCATGAGATCGTGGGCGGCGAGGCGGTGAAGGTTGGTGACGTGGTGAAGCAGTCCGGCTTCTTGTTTGTCGATGCTGCCCTGTTCCTCCTTCATGTCGATGAAGGTGACGAGCTCGTCGGTGCTGAGCAAATTCGGCGGACGCGATCGGGGTGGGGTAAGTCGTGCGGCGATGCTGCGGCTGAAACCGAGCAGTGGTCGGATGGCCGGGAGAAAAAATCGCTGGCTGATGCCGAGCAGGGGAAGGGTGAAGCGTGCGACGGTGGAAGGTGCGCGCAGGGCGCAGGTGCGTGGCAGAATTTCGACGATGATCAGACTGGCACTGAGGATGACCAGGGTGCTGATCCAGGGTTGAAAGCCGGCTTCAGTGAGGGGATGGAGAATGAGGTAAAGCGCAGTGGCGGTGAGGGTGAGGTTGCTGATGCTGCCAAGCAACATGGCCTCTTGCAACGTGGTCGAGGTGTTGAGGAGAAGCTTTTTGCTCTTCTCACTGCGTGGGAGCACATCGTCGTGTAGAAGGTCCTTTTCCCGCAGCACGAAGAGGGCGGTCTCAAGGGCCGAAAAGTTGGCGGCAAAGATCAAGAGTCCTGTGAAAAGCAGGAGGATAAGCAGAAGCAACGGCAGTGTCATACTGGGGGGTGTGACAACGAGTCGTTGAGGTCCGCTTCGGAGAGAGCGGTTGGTGCTTCTTGATGAACTTCAGAGGTGGGGTTCAGATTCCTGGATCTGCAGCGAAACATGGGCATGGGAGAGTCGACGTTGTTCTCTAGCCAAGTCTTTCGGTCAACGCAAGTAGATGAACGCGATGGTTTGTGCCTGTGGGGTGCTGCAACTGATACACCGGTAGTTTTGAACAGGTGTCTACCGGATCAATTCCAGCTCGCGATCATTTTTTTCAAAGAATCTGATAGGCAGGAAAAGGCGGAAACGTTTATGATGGAATCCCACTGGTATACCAGCAAGAATTTCGCTTCAGTTCCATGTCGTTTGCCAATAGTCTCAGCTCCCAAGCTTACCAGCACATTCAGCGCAAGCTGTTGTCCGGGGCGTGGAATGCGGGTGACGTGATTTCCGAGCAAAGTGTGGCCCAAGAGATGGGCATCAGTCGAACGCCGGTGCGCGAGGCCATTCGTCATTTGGAACAGGAGGGGGTGTTGGAACAGGTGCCGCGATTCGGCACGCGGGTGAAGGCACTGGACCGGCGTGATCTGGTTGAGCTCTACGAACTGCGCGATGCGTTGGAACCGTATGCAGTGGCGCAGGTGGCCGGCAAGTTGGAAGATGAGGATGTCAAGACGTTGGGTCGTCTGTGCGATGAATTGAAGAATGTGGCGAAGGAGTTGCGACGAAAGGGCCATACGAAGCCGGATGCCGAAATGATGAAACGCTTGATGTCAGCGGACATGGCCTTTCACCATTTGTTGATTCGTGCCGCAGGCAACGGTCGTTTGATGAAGATCGTGGCCGAGGGGAGAGTGCTGGCTCGAATTTTTTCCACTTCAAGACAGGAGCATGATTTGGAGGTGATCGAACAAACGCTGCGCTATCACCTGGAGATTGTGGAAGCGGTGGTGGCCGGAGATGGCGAGGCGGCACGTCGATTGATGTCGCAACACATTCGGGCCAGCATGGGGGAGGCATTGGAGCATTTTGATCGTCAACAAGCCTTGGCTCAACGGGAGGCCATGTCGGTGGGGTTGCCGGAGGCGTTTACTACCGAGCTCGAGGTGCTGGACAAGACTTTAAGACCACCCAAAACACGAACTTAGTGACTTTGCCACTTATCATGATGAAAACACGCACACTGCTTGCCTCACTGCTGCTCCTTGCTCTCGGCACCCACGCCGAAAGTGCCGAGTTGCAACGTCTCAAATACAACCATCCCGGTCTTGAAGTGGATCTTGGAGTGGGACTTTGGGCGTGGCCGTTGCCCATGGATTTTGATGGGGATGGTGACCTTGACCTGGTGGTGAATTGTCCCGACAAGCCTTACAATGGGGTGTATTTTTTTGAGAATGTCACTGGAGATACCGCGAAGAATGCAATGCCGGTGTTCAAGCCAGGCCGACGCATCAGCAAAGGCATGCAGAATGTTCAGGTGAGTTATGTCGATGGAAAACCCGTGGTGATGAGCCCGGCCATGACTTATCCCGATTTTCTGAGCACTGGCATTGATAAAGGCCAGAAGATAGAACTGCCGAACAACATCCACCCCAACAAGGTGCGGGCCAACATGTGGAGGATGGTGGACTATGATGGTGATGGAAACAACGATATCATTGTGGGAGTCGGCGACTGGACCGAGTATGGGTGGGACAATGCGTATGATGAGAATGGCCGTTGGATGAATGGTCCCATTCGAGGTTATGTTTATTGGCTTCGCAACACCGCCAGCAACGAGAAGCCTGAGTATGCAAAGCCCGTCAAGGTGATGTCCGGTGATCGTCCGGTGGAGGTGTTTGGATGGCCATCGCCCAATTTCATCGATTTTGATGGAGACGGAGATCTTGACCTTCTTTGCGGAGAGTTTGTTGATGGGTTTACTTACTTCCAGAATACCGGAACGCGGAACAAGCCGAAGTATGCCCTGGGCAAGCGACTCAAAGCTGCGGATGGGACTTATCTGACCATGGACTTGCAAATGATCACCCCAACCGCCATCGACTGGAACAAGGATGGCAAGGTGGACCTGATTGTCGGGGATGAGGATGGACGTGTAGCGTTTGTCGAGAACACGGGCGAGTTTAAGGATGGAGCGCCGCTGTTCAAGGAGCCGGTGTATTTCAAGCAGGAGGCCGACGAGGTGAAATTTGGGGCACTGGCAACGCCGGTGGGTTATGATTGGGATGGTGACGGGGACATGGACATCATTTGTGGCAACACCGCCGGGCATATCGCCTTCATCGAGAACTTGAGCAGTGCGAAAGTGGAATCACCGAAGTGGGCGGCACCCAAACTTCTTGAGGCGGATGGAAAAGTGATTCGCCCGATGGCGGGGGCAAATGGATCAATCCAGGGGCCGTGTGAAGCGAAGTGGGGATACACCACGCAGTCGGTGGCGGACTGGGATGGCGATGGATTACCCGATTTGATGGTCAACTCCATTCTGGGGAAAGTGCATTGGTATCAGAACATCGGCACCCGCACGGAACCGAAGCTGGCTGCAGCTCAGTCCGTTGAAGTGGAGTGGGATGGTGAGCAGCCCGTGCTGGCTTATGGCTGGTTGCGGCCGGAAGGAAAGGCGCTGCTAACTCAATGGCGCACCACGCCGGTTGCGGTGGATTGGAACAAGGACGGTCTGGTGGATTTGGTGATGCTCGACCAGCAAGGCTATCTCGCATTCTTTGAACGGTTCAAAGATGGGAAGGGGACTCTGAAGTTGAAACATCCGCAGAGGGTCTTCGTGGCAGACGCAACCGTGGAGGGGGATCCTCCCACCAAATACTTTCAGGCCGCAGCTGGCGAGCCACTTTGGATGAATAAGAAAATCGCAGGAGGCAGCGGTCGGCGCAAGCTGTGTGCAGTGGATTGGGATCAGGATGGCCAGATGGATTTGTTGGTGAATGCCGCCAACGCCAGCTTTGTTCGACAAACTCGCAGTGCCGATGGCAAGTGGTTCTTCAAGGACATGGGATTGGTTTCTCCGACCAATATTGAGGGGCACGATGTGAGTCCGACGGTGGTGGACTTTAATGGCGACGGAGTTCCAGACTTTCTTGGAGGAGCTGAAGATGGCTATCTTTATTATCTCCGTAACCCGAGCGCCAAATAAGAGACTCGCTTCAATATCTTGCGCCTACCATGAAACGAATTTTTCTTGCCGTGAGTCTGGCATCGTTGGCATTAACTCCAGTGCTGAAATCGATCCCTGACCAACCTGCCATTCTCCAAAGTGAGTTCATCTACGAACCAGGCCTCTATCCGCAAATTCACGCGTCGACCATTGAGGAAACGCCCCATGGTTTAGTGGCGGCATGGTTTGGCGGGACGCATGAGAAGAATCCTGATGTGGGCATCTGGGTGTCCCGTCTGGTGGATGGCAAATGGACCGAGAGTGTGGAAGTGGCCAACGGGGTGCAGCATCGAAATGCAGATGGAACGGTGCACCGGCATCCGACCTGGAACCCGGTGTTGTTCCAACCAAAAGAAGGGCCATTGATGTTGTTCTACAAGGCCGGACCCAATCCGGATGCCTGGTGGGGCATGTTGACCACGTCGGCCGACGGTGGAAAGAATTGGTCGCATCCGCAACGTCTTCCAGAGGGCATTCTCGGACCGATTAAGAACCGTCCGATTCAACTAGCCAACGGAGATATTCTTTGCCCGACCAGCAATGAATCGGCCGAGAAGGTGACCAAATGGAATGTGCATTTCGAACGCACGACCGATTTGGGAAAGACTTGGGAGAAAATTGGTCCGCTGCACGATGGGATTGCCATACAGGCCATTCAGCCGAGCATTCTTGTTCTGGGCGGCGGGAAGTTGCTCGCCATCGGGCGCTCGCGTCAGGACCGGGTGTTCGAAGTCCAATCCAACGACAACGGCAAAACTTGGGGAGAAATGGGCTTGGGTTCATTGCCAAACAACAATTCCGGCACGGACGCGACCACCTTGAAGGATGGGCGGCATGTGATTGTCTACAATCACATTGGTGGAACTCCGGGCAAATGGGGCGGCAAACGGACTCCGCTCAATGTGGCGGTTTCCAAGGACGGCAAAGTCTGGCAGGCTGCATTGGTGCTGGAGGATGAGCCGGGTGAATACAGCTATCCCACAGTGATTCAAACATCAGACGGAATGATCCACATCACCTACACTTGGAAACGTCAGAAGGTGAAGCATGTGGTGGTCGATCCGGCAACATTGGTCGGACGAGATTTTGTGGATGGCAACTGGCCAACTGCAAACTGAATTTCGGCGTGATTCTTCTACAAACCATTGATAAAACTGAATGTCCATGAAACTGAACTCATTTATTTACACCGCACCTCTGTTGAGTTTGATTTGTTGGTTTGGCTTGGTAACGCTGCATGCAGAGTCCGAACCGATTGTCGACGAATTAACCAGTGCTTTGCTGACAGCTGACAAGGAGAGAGTGGATGCGACGTTGACGGCTGATGAAGCTCGATTGAATGCGATCCTTTCTGACGATTTGCATTATGCCCATTCATCCGGCGTGGTGGACGACAAGAAAGTCTTTGTTGAAGCATTGGCATCCAAGAAGAGTCAATATGTAACCTATGCCTACAGGACGCAGAATTTTAGTTATCCCGCTCCAGGCATCGCATTGATGACGGGACAGGTGGATCTAAAAGTCAAGAATGCCAAGGGCCTTAATGACATGACATTGAGTTACCTTGCTGTTTGGAGGCTTGAGAATGGACAGTGGCGATTTTTAGCGTGGCAGTCATGCAAGTTGCCTGGGCTAGAAGCAAAGCCATAGTTTCATTTAAGCGTCCCCTGATCAATTATGAAAAGCGTTCAATATTTTGTCGTGCTGCTGGCCGGTTGGCTGGTGACTCCAGTCCATTCAAGCAATCCAGGAGCTGTCGTGCTGGATACGCCCAATCTGGTGGCATTCTGGGATTTCCAGGAGGAGGGAGGCAAGGCGCGCGTGTCCAAAGGGGGGGCACAATCTTATGGGTTGAAGGAGCAAAGAGGAAAGGTGGATCGTGTGGAAGGCGGATTGTTTGGCGAGTTCTCTGCGAAGATCCGTCGTGGGCAATGGTTGATGGTGCCACGAGCAGAGCTTGGGGAGTTGGACATTCACGGCAAGGAGGCACAGGTGACCGTGGTTGCCTGGATCAAGCGCGGGGACAAGCAGGCATGGCAGGCGCTGGCAGGAGTCTGGGACGAGACACGAAAAAAGCGGCAGTATTGTCTGTTTTTGTATGGAACCACGGCGACCAGGGCGGATGAAATGAAACGATATCCAGTGAAGGACCGCATTCATGGGCATGTATCGGCGGTAGGCGGTCCAACCCCAGGAGAGAAGTTTTGTATTACTTACTCAAGTGGAGCTACGGAGATTGGTTTTGAAGACTGGTATTGCGTGGCGATGACTTACGATGGCAAAGCATCCAGGGTTTATGTGAATGGCAAATTGGACACATGGGAGCAGCGCAACCCGTTCGCATACGAGGACGGCCTGTTTGATGGAGGAGATGATGGAGCGGATTTTACCGTGGGCGCGGTGCACCGGGGTGGGGAGTGGGGAAATTTTTTTGATGGCAAGATGGCAGGCGTGGCAGTGTTTAACCGGGCATTGAGTGCGGAGGAGTTGCTGCAAATTTCCGAGAAAACCCTGCAATCGATTCAAAAAGAAAAATGATCTGGTGAGCAGGGATGACCAGCGGGCCGGTCTTTCCAATTTACCGACTTTCCTGTCTTCTCATTCCCATGACTCTGATCCAACCGCCGATTTCTGTTTCACGCTATGCCTGGTTCGTTCTGGCTCTGCTCTGGCCGGTGGCGTTGTTGAACTACATGGATCGTCAGATGATGGCGGCGATGAAGGAATCATTGATGGGGGACATCGCCGGGCTGGACTCCGAAGCAAAATGGGGATTGTTGCCAGCTGTGTTTAAATGGGTTTATGCGGGGTTGAGTCCGTTTGGCGGATACCTGGCGGACCGTTTCAGCAAGAAAGTGGTGATTACCGTGAGTTTGTTTGTGTGGTCAGCGATCACCTGGGCGACGGGGCACGCGGTCACTTATGACCAGTTGATTTGGAGCCGGGCAATCATGGGGGTGAGCGAGGCATGTTATATCCCGGCGGCGCTGGCGTTGATTGCTGACTATCATGTGGGACCGACGCGATCGAGGGCCATTGGGATTCATCAGATGGCGATTTATGTGGGAGTGATGATTGGAGGCTTTAGTGGCTACGCGGCGGATGCACCGAGTCTCGGGTGGCGCTGGGCGTTTGATGCGGTCGGATTCGTTGGAGTGGTTTATGCGATTCCACTCTTCTTTCTTTTGAAGGACAAACCATTGGTCGCTGGAGAGACCACGGCGAAACCTTCGGTGGGTAGTGCGGTGACGGAGTTGCTGACCAACAAGTATTTCATCATGCTGGTGCTTTATTTTACTCTGCCGGCGCTGGCTGGATGGGTGATCAAAGATTGGATGCCCGCGATTTTGAAAAGTCAGTTCAATATCGGTCAGGGGAAGGCGGGGGTTTCGGCGACCTTGTATGTCAACATTGCCTCGCTCGCGGGTGCTGTAATTGGTGGGATACTAGCGGATCGGTGGATGAAAAAGACGATTCGCGGTCGGATATATATCAGCGCCATCGGGATGTGCTTTCTCGTGCCGGCCTTGTTCGGCGTCGGCAATGCCAACACCTTGTTGGTCGCGATTTGTTTCCTGGCATTGTTTGGCCTGGGCTGGGGATTTTTTGACTGCAACAACATGCCGATTCTCTGTCAGATCGTGCGGCCAGAGTTGAGGGCGACGGGATATGGCATCATGAACCTGGTGAGCATCAGTTGTGGAGGGTTCGCGGACTGGGGCTTTGGCGTGATGCGTGATGGCGGGGTGGCTCTCAATGTGATCTTCGGTGCGTTCGCCAGTGTGTGTGTCTTGTCGGCGGTGCTGGTGTTGCTGATCAAACCGAAGGCCAATCTAAATTAAGGATGTCTATGCAAACATCATTACTGAAGGGCATTGTTCCGCCGGTCATTACGCCGTTAAAATCGCGTGACGAGCTGGATGTGGGGGGACTGGAGAAGGTCATTGAACATCTCTTGTCGGGTGGTGTGCATGGGGTGTTTGCGTTGGGCACGACGGGAGAGTTTGCCAGCTTGAGCGAGGAGATGAAGCGGGATGTGGTCACGCATGTATGCCGCGAAATTAAAGGAAGAGTTACAGTTCTGGTGGGGATCACCCACACCTCTCCAGCAGACAGCTTAAAGCTTGCGAGATATGCTGCGGATCAGGGAGCACATGCACTGGTGCTATCAACGCCCTATTACTTTGCATTGAGTCAGGTGGAACTGCTGGAATATTTCGAGAAGATGGTTCCGCAACTGCCTTTGCCGGTCTATCTGTATAACATTCCCGCCTGCACCAAAGTGAGCATCGAGATTGACACGGCACGCAGGGCTCTTGAGCTGCCGAATGTGGTGGGATTCAAAGACAGCTCAGGGAACATGGGGTATTTCCAGCAACTGCTGCAGTTGCAAAACGAAAGCAACGCGTGGTCGTTATTGATGGGCCCGGAGGAACTGGTTGGCGAGGCGGTGTTGATGGGTGCCCAGGGTGGGGTGTGCGGAGGAGCGAATCTGTTTCCACGTTTGTTCGTGAACTTGTATGAAGCGGCTGAGCGCGGTGATGTAGCCGAAGTGAAGCGGTTGCAGCAGGTGGTGATGAATCTGGCGTCAACGCTGTATAGGACGGGCTCTTACGGATCCAGTTTCGTGAAAAGTTTGAAGTGTGCGATGAGCCTGTTGGGTCTTTGTGAAGACGCGATGGCGGGTCCATTTGAGAAGTTTGATGGCGAACATCGTCAGAGGGTGGCGAAGGTGCTCGATGAATTGGATATCAATTTAATCAGAGCGACGTCGGGACCGGTTTAATTTTCGAGGGGGAACGTCATGAAATCAAAGAAGACCATCCAACTAATCGCCAGCGGTGACCTGCGGCTTTCTGCCAATCAAACCTGTTGGGCTGCCCAGGAGGCAATGGAGGCGCTATTGGTCGAAGCGGTTGAGTCAGAAGGTTATCAAGTGGTTCGCGGCCATGCCTATGACAAGAAGTTGAAGCACGGGTTTATTGCAAGTCAGCGGGAAGGGATGGAAGTCTTTCGGAGGCTAGATCCGAAAGCGCCCTTGATCGTGGCCGAGGCAGTGTGGCAATACTCCCATCATGTTCTTGCGGGCTTAACGACCCACAGAGGTCCCATTCTGACGGTGGCCAACTGGAGTGGCCAATGGCCGGGGTTGGTGGGCATGTTGAATCTAAATGGTTCATTGACCAAGGCCGGGGTGAAGTATTCGACTTTGTGGAGTGAGGATTTCACTGACGACTTTTTCAAGAGGAAACTTAAGGCATGGTTGAAGGAGGGCAGGGTGCAGCATGATTTGAGTCATGTGCGAGCCTTGAACGAATGCACCGCCCCAATCAGGGCGCGTTCTCTGGGCAGATCGCTGGCGAAGCAGTTGCGCGAGGACAAGGCGATCATGGGTGTGTTTGATGAGGGTTGCATGGGCATGTTTAACGCGATCATTCCAGATCAGGTTTTGCATTCGACTGGGGTGTTCAAGGAGAGGATGAGCCAGTCATCGCTGTATCATGAAGTCACGCAGACCCGTCATGAAGAGGCGGAAGTGGTGTTGTCATGGTTGATGAAGAAGGGGATGAAGTTCCATTTTGGAGACGATCATACGACGCTGTTGACGCGGGCTCAGGTGCTTTTGCAGTGCAAGATGTATGTGGCGGCATTGCGACTGGCGGATGATTTTGGATGCGACACCATTGGCATTCAATATCAGCAAGGATTGAAGGATCTTTTGCCGGCCAGTGACTTGGTGGAGGGCATGCTGAACAATGCGGATCGTCCTCCGGTAAGGAGTCGCGATGGCAAGCGGGTGTTGTTCAAAGGGGAGCCACTGGTGCATTTTAATGAAGTGGATGAGTGCGCTGGATTGGATGGATTGATGACCTTGCGGGTGCATCGTGCGTTGGGTCAACCTGTGGAGTCCACGTTGCATGACATTCGCTGGGGTGAGGTTTATGGGGATGAGTATGTGTGGGTGTTGTTGATTAGTGGTGCGGCACCACCAGCCCATTTTGTGGATGGCTGGAAAGGGGCGGATGGGCATCGACAACCTGCGATGTATTTCCCCAACGGCGGCAGCACCTTGCGCGGAGTTTCAAAACCGGGCGAGATCGTCTGGTCGAGGGTGTATGTGCAGGACGAAGGCTTGCATTTGGACATTGGACGTGGACACGTCGTGGAGTTGCCAAACGAGGAGACCGAGCGTCGCTGGCAGATGACGACACCACAATGGCCGATCATGCACGCGGTGCTGAACGGTGTGAGCAGGGATCAGTTGATGGCAAAGCATCAGGCCAATCATATTCAGGTGGCCTATGCGACGGATGCAAACGCGGCGAATCATTGCCTTTACACCAAGGCGTCTTTTGCCCAGGCGTTGGGGATGAAGGTGAATGTGTGCGGTGATCTCGGGTAATTACCGTCGGTCGGAAATTGGCACAAAAAAAGCAATGACAGCCCTGATGGCGGTCATTGCCTTGATGATTTCCCTGGTGTGGCGGCTAGGACGCGCTGATTTTGTTCATGTAGGTCTGCAGCGTCTCCCAAGATTTTGCATATTCCTTCTTCTGATTCAGAATCAGAGCCTTTTCATAAATGACCTTGTTGGGAACCGAGGGAAGCAGGGCCAACTCTTCAAGAACTTGGAGGGCCTCATCAATTCGATCATGGAGCTTGAGGGTTTCATAGAGCTGCAGTCCGCGAGCGATGTCGGTTGGATTCCCCAGATAGAGACGGTTCAATTCATCCACACTCAAGTTACCGGGCGGGGAGGTGGCAAATGGCGGATCCAGATGGTCGAAGGCAATCTTGCAGGCCGACTGGAAGTCGCCTTGCAATGCATGATCCGTGGCGAGCACGCTCCATCCATCGGCGAGCCATGCGGGTTTGTCCTGCAGAGCACGAACCAGCTTAGATCGATCCGCCTTGGCATGCCAGGCCTGAAACAGACTAAGTCGTTCTGCCTTGTTGTAAATGGCCAGTTCTGGATGTTCGGTCAGCAAGGCCTGCAGCTCGCGGGAGAACTCTTCTCCATCAGAGAGGAGCGTGAAGATGAGATGCAACTTGGGATCTTTCAGCGCCATGGCACGCGCATCCGATCGAAGTTCAGGATGGAGCCTGGCAATCTCCATCGCGGAGTAGAAGTAGTTTTGGGATGATGACCTGTCGCGGCGAATCGCTTCGCCATAAGCGGCCATGGCAAAGGGAGGATGATGAATTGCCCAAATCTGGGCTTCCGCTGCGACAAAGCGGGTCAAATATTTTTCCAAGGCCCGGCTCCGGGCAAAGTCGGGCAATGCCTCTTGTGGAGAGTAACCGAGGGCAAGTTTGATTGAGGCCCTTTGAAAATAGATTTCCCAATGCAACGGGCGGATGATCGCAGCGCCGTTGATGAGCTCCAACGCTTCGGCGTTACGATTCTCAATCATCATTTGAGTTGAACCGCGATACAACTGCCTGGCATAAGTATCTGTCGGCATGAGTGGTGTTAGGCGGGCGACACTGATCCATAGGATGGCTGCGGCAAAACAAAACAAAGCCGCCGGGACATGAAGCCATCGTCGGCTTGAAGGCTGGGGTAACAACGAGTGCGGGTTGTATCCCAGCCCGGCCAGAGTGGCAAAGAGCACGGCCAATCCGAGCATGTGTAGCGGAATGTCGACGAGACTCTGGGCAACGATTGCCAATGCCGAGATGGCAGCGGCGTTGCGCAGTCGACGATCACGGCGGTTGTGTTTTTCATTTCTAGGCCGCCATGGGCCGAATTGAATGGCAAGGACGATGATCCCAAGCACCATGCAGAGTGCGGCTGGAACTCCACTTTCAGCGGCGAACCACAGCAGGTCGTTCTCAGGGTGGGAGGCGCGATAGATGGTATTGGGGGCACCATCAAGCATGTTGAAGATGGGATCAAAGTTTCCAATCCCCCAACCCATCCAGGGTGCCTCGGGAATGAGTTTGAGCACTCTTCCAAACAGAGAAAGGCGTCCGTCTGAGGCAAGGGTAGCCACGACATCACCTTCTCCGATAAATCGTTGAATGATTCGCTGGCCAAAGATCAGAAGAAAAGTGGTGCCGATCAGGAACAACGAGGAAAAAAGGGCCATCTTGTGAGCTGACTGACTACGCAAAGTGGCAGTGAGCATCCAACCACCGCATCCGGCAAAAAACATGACCACCCCAAACCGCGAGGTGTTGAGCATCAGGGCGGCAAAACATATGGCAAGACAGATGGCAAACAATACCCACCCGAAGTGTCTGCGTCGAAACGAATCGTAGGTGCAGACAAACGCGAGAATGCCTGTCACCGCACACATGCCTGAAAAGTGATTTCTGTTGGGGAAGGGTCCATATTGAAAGGGCTCAAGGTTGTCCCGAGCCCAGAACGATGGCCCAGCAACATTGCGCAACTTGATCCAGACTGCCAACGCAGCGATGGCCGTTAGACCCACGACCATGGCCCTTAGAATGATGCGGCGCTCGCCATCAGCAAACCCCCGACTGATGACAAATGCCATCCAGACCAAAACCAGGGTCACCAATATCCATTTTTCCGAGCTAGTCCATGGTTGGGGAGAATGGAGGTTTCCTGTATCAATCTGAAAATCCCGTTGCAACGCTTGTCGCCAATCTGGCAGTTCTCCGACCACCGGCAGGGCGAAAGTGAGGCTCAACAGCAGCGCCAGAGCCGGCAGGACCCATACCTTTAGCGGGATTCGCCCTATTGGAGGCATGAGCAAAATGCACGTTCCCACCAGCAGCGCCAACGTTGCCAGCGCCCAAGGAGCTCTGGCTCCACAGGTCAATACCGTGACCACCGGCACGGCAGCCACCAGCAGCAGCTTCCATACTGAAGTCGTGCCGGAAAGCGACTCACTTGAAAGGGCGTCGGTGTCAGCAGCAACGATGTCGCGATCTTTTTTTGGAAGAGAGCTGGAGATGGATTCTGAATTCACAAAGAGGTATTTTAATGAAGTGCATTGATCGGCTGTATGGCCGCTTCAGTCGGGATTGCATGAAGGCGGCTTGTGCAGCTTTCGCCCCATTTTTCCTGAGCCAGGCTCAAGACAATGGTGAACAAGTCGGTGCGCGCCCTCCAAAGAGGTTCTGCATCCTCGGGTCCCGGAAAATATAGCGTCACCATGCGGTCGTTGGAAAGCGTCAACACCGACGGTTTGAATCCAGGCCGGGGATCAGGGCTGAGTCCAACCCGGTCAATCGTATGCATCAGCAAGGTTTCAAACTCATCACCACTTTTGCAGCGTTCGATTTCCCACTCCAAGACTCTTGTATAAGCATTGGTGAAAAGCATCTGCTGGCGCCTCACCATGGCTTCCTGAAACTGCGCCTTCAGGGTCCTCCAACTACGCACATAGCCGAGATATCGTGCCGCGCTCAAGGCGAGGAGGAACACCACCGCTCCGACAATGGGAAGAGAAATCCCGCGACTCCACAGGACGGAGATGCCCATCAGACTAAGCACCAGGCACACACTGTAGAGAGCCACCAATGCTTTGGCCTTGCTAAACCCGAGCACCATCAGGCGATGATGAATGTGCTCAGCATCGGCCCGAAAAATTGGCACCCCGCGAACCGCGCGTCTGATGATGGCAAATAGCGTGTCAAGAATGGGCACCCCCAAGGCGATCAGCATGACCAGAAGACCCGCCATCACCGCCCCTTTGTTGGAGCTGACCAGCGACACGGAAGCGACAAAAAATCCTATCAGATAGGCTCCCCCATCTCCTAGAAAGATCCGCGCCGGAGGAAAATTGAAGATGAGAAAACCTGCAAGGGCACCCGCCATGACCGTCGACATCAACACCACATCAGCCATGTTCGCAAAATGGCCAATGAACGCCAGGGTCACGCAGAGGAACATTCCGAATCCCGTGGCCAACCCGTCCATCCCATCAATGAGGTTGATGATGTTGGGGATCGACACCAGCCATATCACGGTCAATGGCAGGCTCCACCAACCCAGCGAAAAATTTCCGGCACCAAGAGGGTTGGACAACATGTCGATCGAGATGCCCAATGAGTAAAGCACCATGGCCACCCCGATCTGTCCCACCAGCTTAATTCTTGCTCCGAGCGGATGCAGGTCGTCCAGAAAACCCACGATAAAGATCAACACATTGGTGGCGATGATCGGCAGCCACTTATGGGCAAACTCTGGCTGCCGATAAGCGAGGACCACGAACCCTGCCGCGAGCGCGAGCACGATGGGCAGTCCACCCAGTCGTGAAATAGGTTTTTCATGCTGTTTGCGGTAGCTGTCCGGTTTGTCCATCCCAAACTTTCCACCATTACGCAGCAGCAGCCAGGTGGTGGCCGCCGATAAAATCAGTGCGCCGACAAAGAGGAGGGAAATGGTATCAAGTTGCCACATTGGCTTTGGAAAAGGGGTTATCTAAGCAAGCGGTTGATCAGGCATACAAGCGAAATTACAGCTTCATAGCCATAGCTTCGATTTCAGCAACCAGCCGGGGGCACAAATTCTTGAATGCAAACTGACTGGAGTAGTGTTGCAACTCCACGGATGGCGGGCAGGGACCCAATACCAAGGCTTTTTCGAGACACTTCACCATGTTGTCGATGTCCCCATGTCCAGTCCGACGGGCATATTTCGGAAGGTTCAGGGCATCGACCATGTCGCTCCCATGGCTCGGACTTGGACCGACGAACAAAAAGGGAAGGCCCAGCGATAAAATGTTGTAGATTTTGCAGGGGTGAACGATGCCAACATAAAGATCACCCATGACCACCAGATGCAAATCAGCGGCAGAAAGAGAGGCCGACAGCCGCTCCAATGGCTGATAGGGGAGGCACAGGATGTTTCGCAGCTGATGTTGTTCGGCAAAAAGCTTCACCTTTCGATGTTCACTTCCATCACCAACAAACAGAAAGCAGAGTTCGGAACGTTCGCGCAGTCTTAATGTTGCCTCAAGGAGGGTGTCCAGAGGATGACAGGGGCTGTGATTGCCAGAATACATCACCACAAACTTGTCGGGCAATCCATGTTCACTTCTGAATTCTGCCCGACCGGTTTCGTCAATCCGGAGTTCATGGTCGTTCGCCCACGGTGGCTCCACTCGGATCGCCTCATCAGCCACACCCTTGTCGCGAAGACGCTGCGCCATGAATCGATCCAATACCACGATCCTCGTAGCCTGGTGAAAACTCCAGTTGAGCAGCGTGGACAAACTGCGCTCAATCCAGCTCCCTTGACGGAAAACTCCATTGGCAACGGCCTGATCGGGATTCATGTCCATCAACCAGATCATCGACCGACAGCCGTGCCATCGGGCTGCAAGTGCGCCCAGAACCGAGATCAGGGGAGGCGAAGTCAGACTTACTATGACATCGGGCTTCGATGCAAACACCAGCATCCTCGCGGCATTCAACCAGAACACTCCCGAGTCAACCACACGACGCCAGATCGATCGTTTGCCCAAGCCCGGCGTCCAGATTCGACGGATCTCTATTCCCATCCAGTTCTCTCTGGATGGATAGTGAACCTCGGGGTGGTTGTATCCCCGGTTGGATGCAATCACCGTGACCTCATGACCCTTTCTCACCAACTCTGTTGCCAGTTGTTTGAGATAGACTGCCGTGGCCACTTCGTCAGGATGGAAACACTGATTTAGAAACAAGATTCGCATGGCACAAAATTCGGCACGTCAAAGCAGGCACTCGACAAGGCAAGGCTACACAGACGCCACCCGACCGCGGCGTTTTTTTATCGCCAAAATTTCGAGGAGCATGCCCCAGGAGTCGACCAACAATCGCACCTTTCCACCTGGCGTTTCATGCCAATCAATCGGGAATTCTTCAATAGAACCTCCTGAATCCAACACCGACACCATCAACTCCACATCGAAAGCAAAGCCCCTTGTCTGCAACTGGGGTTGAACCCGACTAAAGAGGTTTCGCTCCACCATTTTGAGGCCACACTGACTGTCATAAACGGCCACGTCTAGCATTTCCGAAACCAACGTTGCGAAGATTCTTCCCATCAGGTGACGCTGCAGAAGACGGTCAACCTTTCGCCCCAGCATCTTCACCCGCGAACCAAAAAAAGCCTGCGCAGTAGTGTTGTTTGATCTTACATGCGCGATCAGACGCGAGACCTCCGATGCCGTGACCGAACCGTCGGCATCGACAAACATCAACCAATCCTGCATCTCATGAGCCGCCCAGCTCGCATACACGGCACCTCCTTTACCGACATTCTCAGGCAATGCCAGGAGTGGCCGCAAACACAGGAACTTCGGCCGCAATTCATCCACCACAGCCTTCATCCGGGTTACTTCAGTGGCACCACTGCCGTCATCAACGACCAGCACCGCCACCCCTCCCAGGCGATCCATTTCCCGCACCAACTCGGCCAGAAAACTTGGGATGCGCTGGCTTTCGCGAAAGCAGGGGACTACCAGATGAACGGTGTGAGCAGATGTCATTGAGACTAGTTTGAGCTTTTTCCGCTTTCCATCTCCAGGATCTTAAGTCGGATGTCAGCAAAATAGCGCTGTTTAAGCCGGTTAAAAATCCAGCCTCGATAACCATCCAAAAATCCTTTTTTGGCGAGGTAAGCCATAAGGAAGTAAAAGGTCCCCAGCCACCATTTGTCGAGATGGCGATATTTGAATCGCTGACGGGTATTGAGTTTTGCCCAGTCTTCCGCTGAAGCTTGCCTTTTGAACCACTGGTAGCGATTGGCCTCCCAAGTGGAATACTCATTGTGTCGGGCAAAGTAATTCTCCAAACCTCGGTAGTCGTAGTGTTCGAGTCGTGTGCGGAGTTCTCCAACGGAACCCTGCAACACCGGGTGTTCATGAATTTCCATGTCCAAACGGCTCCAAAACTCTTCTGGAAACCGCTCGTATTCTCCATGTCCCACCCGGAAGAGCGACAGCTTGTGAAACACATCACCATGATGGAGCGGACGTCCCATGAACCAATTGGTAAAAGAAATCCAGAATCCTGAATGAGTGGTATTCGGCAGCGTCTTCCCAAGCTCATTCACCATGGCGGTGTTCATCCTTTCATCCGCATCCAGAAACAGCACCCATGGATGTTTGAAAACATGGTTTCGAAGCGCCCAGTTACGTTTTTTCGGAAACCCTCCGTCCCATTCAAAGCGCAACACCGTAGCACCCGCCGCCCGCGCAATTTCGACCGTCCTGTCAGAACTTCCCGAGTCCACCACCACCACCTCATCAAACTCTCCCAAACTCGCCAGGCAATCAGGCAAGTTCTTTTCCTCATTGCGCACAGGGATGCAGATGGAAACAGGCAATGACATGCGAGTGCGAATCCGTTAAACTAACATTTCCAACTTTGACCGTGTTCCCCGAACATCGGAAGGTCTATCTATGACCTATTTCTTTGGCCGGGTTTCCAGCGACGATGATCGAATCTGACACGTTTTTGACGACCACTGAACGAGCGCCAACGACCGCCCGCTCTCCAATAATTACTCCAGGTCCGATGAAAGCGTCAGCACAGATCCAGACATCATTTTGCACCGTGATGGGGGCTTTGATCAAGGGCATTGATGCATCCGTGAAGTCATGCGAACCGCCACAAAGATGGGCCCGTTGGGAAATGGTCACATTTTGTCCTATTTTGAGAGGCCCCAGATTGTAAACACAAACATCAAACCCAATTGCGCTCCAATCCCCAATCTCCAAGTTCCAGGGAATGAACACCTTTGCCGTCGGATGGATATGCACCTGATCGCCAACTTTGGCCCCAAAACAACGGAGCATGAAGCGTCGCCACCCCCATAGAAGACGGGGGCTGAATCGATACAAAGGATGCACAAAGCTCCATAGAGCTCGGGCCAGCAATTCATTCCTGGTCCACTTGCGACTGGACCGATTCGATTGAATACCCGATGAAGACGTGTTCATGGTGAAAACGGATTGACGCCATATCTAAAAAGATAGAAAAGCGCCGCCAATCGCTCGCGCCTTTGACTTTTCACTTCCCAGGGATTCGGCACCTGTGATGCAGTCTCGAAAGCCACTGCGAACTCGCGTTCGGGCTGCCGTTTACGAAACACCGCAAGTGATCGGGCAGCATGGAACCAGTTCGTTATCAAAAGCACCCGTCGCACCTCCGGCATCGCATCAATGATTGGGTCGGTGAAATCAGCATTCTCATGGGTGCTTGTCGCGTTTTGTTCATGGAGAATAAGACCGTTTGGAACTCCAGCCTCAGTCAACTCGCGTAGAATGGTCCCTCCATCCCCGGTTACCACGATAGGCAAACCTGGAAAGCGCGAGTGCCAGCGCAACGCTTCCCTCGACCTGGCTTCGTCTCCGCCTCCAAGCACCAGAACAAGGTCAGGTTTCCAGGATGGGTCTATAGGGACGGCATTGGGCCAGTTTCCCCACTGAATCCAACTTAGGGCAGCAACGATGATTGAAACAGCAGTCACGCAAAGGGTCGAAGTTTTCAGCCTGAAACTCATCAACATCTTACTTATTCACAGATGCACATGATCGGGCCGGGCGTGTCCGTTGATCAGCCATTCATTGACCTGTATCAATTGTGTGGCGACGTGATCCCAAGTGAAACGTTTCTCCACCAAGTCCCGGCCTTTTTTACCCATCGCGGCTCTTTCCCCATCGGTTAATGAAGCCAACTTTTCCAACCTGTCGGCAATGCTTGCCTTGTTTGCATGGATCAAGAATGCAGCGCCGTATTCAACTCCTACCGAAAGATTGCATGCCGGAGTCATCAGCACCGGCTTTGCGTAGGCCCACGCTTCCAGTATGACCATTGGCAGCCCCTCACTCAAAGAGGGGAGGATGAAAGCGTCCGCCGAGCGATATAACGCGTCTTTATCATCTCCGAACGTTGGACCATGAAACGTTACTGACCCGTTCGAACCGGCTTCAGAAAAGTTTTTGTCTTTCTTGGTTCGCTGCCACTTGAGTCCCAACTCGTCACACAATCGCATCAATTCGGATTCATGGTCGTTTTCATCCCAGCCTGCTATTTCAAGAGTCCAGCCACTTTCGGGATAAAGCTTCACAAAAACCTCCCAAGCTTTGATCATTTCCATCAATCCTTTTTTTGGATGGAGACGGCCCAAATAGAGCAACCGTTTCCGGCTGGCAGACCGCGTCACAGCATGATCGCTAGAAGCTTTCAAAGCCGGAAGATTGATGCCGTTGGGAATGACACAAATCGGAGATCGCACCCCCATTTTACGAATGGCCTCCAACTCCGAATCACACAAAGACCGAATACAAGAGGCTCCATTAAGATGGGCCGCCTCGAAACAGGCCAATGCCAATTGTTTTTTCCATCCGCTGTGTTTCAGCGCCCACGGATCCAACATGCCATGCGGGTGAATCACTTCTGCTCTTCCAGTGGTCCGGCGCCAACGCCATGACGCCCATGAAGGATAATTCCAGAGCCCATGCAAATGAACAACGTCTGGCGATGCAGAAACTAATGAACTACGCAGGTCCGGTGCGAATGCAAGACTGCGCGCCAACGCCGGTGTTGGTTTCGCCAAATGAAGAGGAACGGGAACCCAACTTTTCTCGTCTTCATTCGATTCGACATCTGAAACGCCAAATGTCTCAATTTGCACACCCTGCGTGTGAATCGATTGAGCGAGATGTTTGCACGCATCAAACAAGCCGCCTGCGCGACGTGAGACACGGTCGGTAACAAATGCCACCTTCATCGCAACGACAACAATCCAACCACCGCGCGACTTATGAAGGATGGTCGTTTAGGTCCCACCCGGATGGCAGCTTCGACCGCGACCTTCATACCTTCGCCAAACCGTTCGGGTCCCCAAGGTTGAATAAGTTCCCGACTCCGACGTCCCATTTCCGCCAGTTTCGCTTCTGTCAGGCTGGCCATCAATGTCAAGCAATCCGCAATTGATTGGGTATCATAAGGATCAAAAACGAAACCATTGGCACCGTCGACGACCAAATCATTGGCACAACCACACCGGTTCGAAACCATGACAGGCAGGCCGCTTGCCATGGCCTCATTGACAACCAGTCCCCATTGTTCGGTCGTGCTGGCGTGGATGAACGCAGATGCTTTCGCATAATAATCCGGGAGCTCATCGTATTGCAAAAATCCAGGCAAGGAAACAAAGCTGCCTAAAGCCAATTCGGACACTTGATGTTCCAAATTCTCTCGAAGCGGGCCATCACCGAGAATGGTAAGATTCCACAGGCTTGATGAGTTGCCATCTGCAGTTCCACGTGTGCGGTAGACCTTGTAGGCTTCCAGGAGACGCAACAGATTCTTCTTTTCAATGAATCTGGCGCTGGCGAGAAAACTCCCCGTAGAATTGCCAGGAGAAGTCTCTTGAATATTGATTGAGCGACGGTTGAAAAAGTCATTATCCACCGCGTCGTAGCCCAGCGCGATCTGAGAACCAGGCATGCCCAGGCAATGTAAATATTGTCGGTGGGACGAACCTCCAACCAACGCCGAGGATGAACAGGCCACAATCGATTTCTTTATCCACTCTTTCCATTCAACTCGAGGCTCGTCGTGTGCGTTGCTCTCAGACATCATGATCGACGGGACACCACGATTCATGCACCAATGAAGAGCGACCAGAGCCTCCTTGGAGCTCCAACCAGGAATCGCAACCACGTCAGGATTGAGTTGGGAAAGAGTCGTGTTCAGGCGTTCCCTGAAAGGAACATTGATGCCGTTGTCACTGCCTGCGGCATTCGACGTTCGCATCGAAATGATTTTGAGGTCGCCATGTTCACACCGGTTCCACGCATAGTCTTTGCTAAGTGTGGAGAACTCAATGCCCGTCACCCGGAAGAAGCCAGCTGCAGCCCCAAGCCTCGCCAAGTGATAGGGACCAAAGTGATCAAAAAGAACTGCCAGCTTCAATGGGAGTGTATTCACTGAATAGAAGGGGGACCGAAGCTGTCCTTAGCCTCGAATTTCCCTGATGAGCTCGGGTTCGATTCGCCCTTTCACCAGGTTCGATAGAGCAATCCAATTTCCTCGCAAACGCCCCAAACGGTCGACCGATTTGTCCCGCCGCATTACGCCAAACAGGTTCGCCGCAACGGCTTTAAGCACATGATTTTTTAGAACAGTGCTCCATTGAAAAACCCCGGTTGAGCCCAGATAGAATGGATTCATGATTTGTGCGAATCCAAACCGGATACCTGAGTCGCGTCCAGACTTCACAGCGAGGTGAGCCATGCATGCATTGGGGCTATAGGCGCATTTGCCGAATCGTTGAGCCCTGATGCCAATGTCGGCATCATCCATCCAGGAATACATGGGCAGCCTCTCATCAAACTGAATGTGATTAAACACCTCCCGGCGTATGGTCATGCAGCAACCGTAGAGACCCTTGTCGGAAGGATACCACCGAATGGCAAAGTCTGAATCGGGGGACCTAGGCGAATTTCCGTCGTATGCGTTGACCAAGTCCAATGCTTCCTGACGATCAACTCCACCATTGGCCAAAAGGTGGCCATCCAGACCTACAAGATCTTGATGCTCGCCAAATATTTTTCTGACGATTCGAAGGTATTCTTTAGACAGTTCGACATCGTCATCCATGATCGCAACAAGGGTTATCTCAGGACGCAGCTTCCGAATTCCGGCGTTGAGTTGTGCGGTTTTCCCCGATTGGTGATAGCAAAAATCAATTTCCCCTGACTCCCTGTCTACTTGAACGATGTCTGACTCGTTGGTGACGGCGAATACCACCTGCGCGGGCAGCAAAGCCTGCCTTCTGATTGATCGATAAGTCGCTGCCAACTCGACCGCCCGCCCCCGCGAAGGAATCAGAACAGCCAGGTCGCTACAAACTGCATGGCTCTTGCTGGTCATGTGCATCGTGGGAAAAGCGTTCCTGGCTCGACTTATGAACAAAACAACATTGTTGCACACCGCCTCGATTCCCCAGGCACTTCACTGATTGATTTTCCCCTTTGCGGGAGAGGGAGGGCGAGCTCCAGCACGCCTGGATAACCGGGGAACGTCTGGGATTCTGGCAAACAGATATCCGGCTCCAAGGAAAATCAGTTGATAAGTGACAGCGGGAACGAAATCAACGGTTTGATGCGTGATCGCCCGCATTGCCGACGTGCAAATCATGATGTAAAATATCTGGGCAAATGCGGCATTGGGCTGCATGGCAGCCGTCCATACCGATTTGAATAGCATGCCAACGGCGGCAAAAAACAAACAGCCAAACCAGCCGAACTGTTCGTAAGAGTCTCCCATTCCCGTGATGGTTGATCCGGGCGAGATTTCATAATTGGTCGCCAGCTCAGTAGAATAAATTTTCTCCAGGTTTGTTCCTACTAGAAGGGCTTCTTTGGTTTGTCTTCCGACAATCTGCGCTGGAACGAAACGATGCACCAACAAATTCCAATAGCCCGCGCCCCATCCGTATCGACGTTGAATGCGCGTCGATTCGATGATCGCAGCTCCATTTCGAAGTTCAAGAACCGACTCCCGGGTCACAAAATTTTTAAAATTCTCAACCAGGTTGACTTCGCGAATTTTACTAATTCCCTCGTCATGCATGATTCTGCGATAGTCTCCTGTTGCAGGAATCGCCAGCATTGCGAAGAATAGTCCAACAAACACCACAACACGGTTGGGTGGTTTTCGAAACAAAAAATAACTGGTTACTGCCAGCGCAAGAATCACAGTCGCGGTTGGCTCCCTTCGCCCCTGAACGATTGCTATCAGCGGACTGATTGACGAAAGTGCAAGTGCGGAAACCGTGAAGAAGTTGATCTTCTTCCGGAAAACATAATAGCAGATGGCGAATCCTGGATAGATCAAGGATCCGAAAAACATGTAAATCGTTGCGACGCCTGTGAGTCCACCGCGACTACCAAATGCAACCTGATCACGGGGAAGGAATACCCCCGAAGCAAGACCCACAAGAGCGAAGGCCACGCCAACGATCAAAAAACGATCAAGGTCCACAGGGCGGGAGATGTCGCGGATGATGGAAACGGAAGGTGCAAATTTGTAGCCAAACGCGCAGCACCATAGACATAGGCTGCATATTAGCAGCATGTCTTTGATTTCCGGCATGTTGACGCCCCCAGGAAAAAGAATTAGCGAGTAAGCTTGGGGGAGAACGAAAATCGCCATGACGGCGGCCATGAAATATGGATATTCGAAAATCTTCGCAGGCGATTTGAGAACAAACAGGAAAAAGACGATCAAGGTCGCAATCAACAGATAGAGATAGTAGTAAGGCATATGGTGTCAGGTCTGCAGATTCACCTAAAAATGGCAATCTGAGCTTTATTTATGTTGTAGGTTTTCCTATGAATGTGTGAAGGTTGACGCCACGGAACGAAACATGTCAATGTAGGACGTGCGCAATGCATCCCATGAGAAGCGCCTCACAATGCTGTTTCTTCGTCGACTCATCTCCTCAAAAGACGATACAGGGGTCTTCCCTAGTTCTTCAGACAGTTGCGCCGCAAGCTGTCCAGGCTTGGTGAGGTCAATCAAAGTTCCCACGTCACTCAATACATACTCAGTCACTTCATTCCGATGGGCGATGGTCGGAAGTCCATGCATCAGAGATTCGATGTAAACACGTCCAAAGCCTTCGGACAGGGATGCCAATACAAAGGCGTCAGAAGCCTGATAATAGTCATGGACACTTTCTTTTGGGAGGGAGAGGACGGAGTAATTGTCTGAACCCAGTCGTTCATTTGCGAGGGTGATGATCTCATTGCTTTGACTATCGGTTGAACCCAAGAGCTGAAGGAAAGGTCTTGGCCCAGACATCCGGGCTATCTCTTCAATCACGAAGTCCATTCTTTTGTGATGTTTGGAGATCCACCCTACGCTTAGCACAATTGGGCGGTTCAAAGGCAGATTGAGAGTGGAACGGAGTCGGCGCTTCGCATCAGCGTCAGGGAAGGGGCTTGAGGGCACTTTGATTCCATAAGGAACCAGAAAATGTTTGGCTGGCGGCTCACCAAAATGGATGGCTTCCTGGTGATAGACCGGCGCCACTTGGTGGACAAAATCGTATTGGGTGAAGGGCGGGTGACAGGGACCACCGTTGGAAAAGAGAAGGCGATAGGGAACTCCGATCTGTCTGCGAAAGCGATGCAACAAAAATCCCAAGTTAGCCTCGCTGTAGAAGACGACGGCAGGGTGAAATTTACGAATTTGTCGAACCACAGCCGGAAAACTGCTCCATTGCTCTACTGCATATGCACTACGTCCAGTGAGACGTCCAATTGCTGTGGCGATCTTCCCAGTTCGGGAGAAAAACCTTATCGCATGTTCATCGGGAGTCCGTTGTGAACCAGTGTGATCTTGTTTCGCACCTTTAATGAGCAGGGCCTCAATTTTCGGGTCAGTTTTCAGCTCGTCAAAAGCCTCGCGGAAAAACGTTTCAAATCCTCGGTTGACGGCTCCCAAACCCGTGCAACAAAAAAACACTCGTATAGGCGTGTCCGCAGCGACTGCATTGGTCTTTCCGTTCATTAAAGTAGGGCTCATTCCACTGCACCGATCCGCTCACAGTAGACATGAAACGTGTGAATTTGATCGACAAACTTATCACGTTTCATGTCAATCCTATCCAGCGATTGAACCCGCCATTTTCGTATGTGCAGCCAGTCAAAAATGTCAGATTGAGAAAAATTGAGTTTGTCCAAAAATTCCGGATGAATTTCAATCAGCAGCGTATTTGCATGCTTTAAAGTATTTTCCGCACCTTGTAGAACCTCCAACTCATAACCTTCTACATCTATCTTGATGATTTCTGGAGAAAAGTTTAAATCAGTGCATATATGGTCCAAGGGGCGGAGAGGCACTGAAATTTTTTCCCGTCTTTCATCCCCTTCTCCAGAAATATCGAGATGATGCCAGTTGAAATGCATGTCCAGAGAACCGGTTGAAGCTCCGCAAGCAACCTGGAGACAGCGTAGCGACTCACTCATGTCATTCAATTGGGCGTTGGTAGTCCGATACTGATGAGCGAGAGGCGAAGGATCTATTGACAGCACCCGGCCATTCGGATTGATGTTGAGAAATACCAATGAAAAGATTCCGTGACTTGCTCCGATGTCGGCGAAGGTATTTGCACCTGCAATAAGAGATATGAAGAAATCAAGTTCCTTCACCATTTCAGGTGACCGCCAGCAAAACCAACTGAAAGGTTCCTTGCTTTCGGGATCTAGAATCAATTTGAGGTCCGGCCTGACTTGCATCGCCTCGGAAGTTTGTGCGAGCTCAAAGGCCTGACGTAGGCGGGCAATTTCAGGATCTGGACGATGTCTTAATGTCCGGATTTTCTGAATCGTCTGGAAAAGCGGTGCAGGAAGCAATCTTCTGGTGATGCGTTTTAGCTGATTGAGACTCATAATTTTTTGGGTTCCATCCAGAGCCATGACATCTTGACCGGGCGCCACTCGCTGACGGCCCAGTCCAGATAAGATTGAGGAAGAAGCGATGTGGCCATGGTCCGCCATGGAAAATCCTCAGTGGAGCGAGGCTCTTGCCAAATGTGAGAAATTTTGTGGGTGGTATTGAATCGATCAATCAAAGTCTGAGTGATGTCGGGGACCAAAAAATCGTGTAATTCGACCAGAATGGTTGAATGAATCAATTGGGGAACAACGCTTGGATCCAGCAATTGTTTTTCATATCCCTCAACGTCGCATATCACGGCGACCGAGTCCTCATCTTGTAAAAGTTTAAACAGATCGGAAGTTTCACACTTGCCGCGGATCGAAACGCGCTCAGCAACACCATTTGACTCCGACATCTCACGAAGGGTGTCATGGGCAGATAATTCCATTTCAAATGCGACCACTTTTGCGTTGGGCAGTCGTCGAGCCATGCCTACCGCGTAATAACCTTCCGCTGCCCCGACATCGACCACCATCGAAGGTGAATTTGCGATCAAGCTCTCAATGCAAGAGACCAGCTCTCGTTCGTAAATGCCGAGCAATTTTGGAATATAGGCGCTGCCTTGGGACTTCCTGGCGTAGCGCATCCCTGCGAAAGGCCCATTCATTACTGAGTTGAATGATCTCTTCTGGGTAAGGTGGGTCAAATATCCAATTGGTCGAAATCGTTCAGGGATGATTTTGCGAAGATAGGAGGCAAGCATTGAAAAATTTAAACTGGTTTTTTAAGCGAAACAGAACTCAAGCGTCCGTCCTGTTTGTGCCAAGTTCGGTTTCCATACGTCTTGCCACTGCGGCTGGAATCTGTTTGGGATAAGCACCGTCTGGCCAGCCGGTTCGGGTCTGATCAAGGATGGGAAGGAGAAAGGCATGGGCCAATCGCTGAAGAGAACGGATGGCGGGTTTTGCGAGATGATTGGATTGATGAACCTCCGGTAGTTCCGTTTCCGGCAGCCAGTAGTGTAAACCAGGGGCGTCGTCGGGAGTGATGAGATTCTCCCATTCGCCCATTGCCCAATGATGCAACTCGGGTGCGCTCCAGTTGGAACGATTGTCTTGATCGGCCATCATCATTGCTCGAAGAAAACAGCGCCGCTCCAGCTGAACGGGGTCGCGGTGGGCGTAGTGCCGAATTGGAAGACGTTCAGCGGCAAGATAACCGGCGTTGTATGGAAAGGACACCGACGGCGGCCAATGCATGGTGTCGCGGTAACGACACATCCTCGGTTCCGAATAAACACTGGGTTGATACCAACGTCTCCTTTCTTCAATTGGTTTAATCCGGTCGGTCATGGACTCTTTCCCCTCATTCCATGCGTCGACTTCAGATTTCAGAAGAACAAAGTTGTAATACTGGTGGTAAACTATTGTTTCGTAGGGACGCAGGCGCTCCTTAACAAAGAGGGGAGGGGGAACATGATGAAACTCGTCAGCGTCAACTCGGAGAAACCAGTCTCCAGTTCGCATTATTTGTCGTGCTTGATGAAAAATCCAACCTCTTACAATGGTATCGTTAAAGTATACCGGGTCCCTTCGAAGAGGAACAATGCGTCGCTCAATTTGCGCCAGATCACAAACGATTTCCCAAGTTCCATCCACACTACCGGTGTCAAACACGTAGATAAAGTCCGACCACGTCAAAAGATGTCTTATCGATTGTTCAATGATTTCGGCCTCGTCTCGAACAGGTAGCAGGCTAAAGAATCTCATTCGATCACGTGCGAGATAGTTGCGGAGCAGTTTAATGGAAAGCGATTCGATCATTCTCTGATCGAAGCCGGCAAAAAATATCTCCATACCCCTCCGTGAGATCGACTCCCAGAGAGTTCGGAAAACTCCGCTGAAAATCATTGACTGGCATCCAATCAGTCAACGCCATTTTGGCGGAGCTTGCTTCTCTGAAATTGCAATCGTAGGCTCCAAGAGTGGAAATTTGATCAAGAGCCAATTTTGCGGATGGAAGTTCAGAAGGTGAACTATGAAATTCAAAGGAGATCAGTGGTATTGGATGACTTAGTCCTCGCAAGATTTGTAATTCCCAGCCTTCAGCATCGATTTTGCAATAGTGAGGTCTGCCGTGTATTGCAATTTGTCGATCTAATGTTGATACTGAGATAGTGGACGATCCAACGGTGTCTCCCTCCCAATCGCTTCTGAGTGATGAGGTTTGATCAAATGAGGAAATGAAGAGAGTTCTAGATTCCTCGGTCTCACCAAGTCCGAGGGGCAAAATCAATAGATGATTCGTAGGACGGCAGACGTGACGGATTTCTGAGTGAAGTTCAGTTTGAGGTTCAAAAGCGATGATGTGAGCTCCCAAATTTGAGAAGACTTCGGCACTCTGTCCACGGTTGGCTCCCACATCGAAAACCAGATCACCTGGACCGATGAGTTTGCTGTAGAATTGAAGCAGTTGATGATGGGTATCGTTTTTGCGGAGTCGGTAGAGGCAATTCCGGACAAACCGGAAAAGTCCAATCTTGACCAGAAAATAGCGAACCTGATTTCGTAGTATCAGTCGGGTTGCCTTCATTTAATAAGTTGATCCTTGAGTTTGCTTCTCTGGCATGGACAATAAAGCCCTCACAAGCCTCTCACCATACTGCTCCCATGTAAACTCGGAGGCGCGCTTGCGGGCGGCAACCGACAGTAGATCCCGGCGTTCGCGATTCTCGACCAGTGATTTGATCGCCTCGACAAGCGCATTCACATCCCGCTTTGGAACAATGATTCCTTCGATCCCGTCGCGGGCGACCGATCCCGAATCCATTGTCGTAACGACAGGAAGTGCCGAAGCCAAAGCTTCGTAAGTCACTTCCGCAGATCCTTCTGCCAATGATGGAAGCACAAAAATGTCCGCCTGCTGATACTCTTCCTTGATTTGTGAGCGGGGAATTCTACCCAAGAACGTAAGGTGGTCGCAGATGGATTGATTTCGTATTGAGTCCTCGACGTGTCCGGCAACACGAAATTCGTAGTGATAGCCTTGCCTAGTCAACTCAGCCGCAGCCATAGCCAAATAATGAATACCCTTTCTTAGTTCGGCAGTTCCTACAAACAAAATCCTCCCTGGAATGGGATTGGGTTGCAGGGTCAACCATTCGGCCTTCACTCCATAAGGAACGATGGCCGTCAAGTTGCGCGAAATGTTCCAGTTTTCAACCAAGTCATCGGCGACACACTCTGAAGGGCAGATGTAAAAATCCGCATGGGTAAGAGGTGAGCGTTCAAAGCCATACTTGTAGACAATCTTCTCGTGGTCCGCAGATTTCGGTTCCCACTCCGGAAATTTTCTGCGTTCTTCCGAGATAAGCTTGCTGGTGCTGACAAGGATGTAGACTTCAGAAACGACTTTTAGCCCTCGTTGCCGGGCGTCCTGCAACATTGGAGTAAACTCGCTCAACATGATGTATAAATGAGTTGCTTTTCCGTAACCGTAAGTCGAAGCCGCCAGGCCAAGATCGACATTTCTTTCCAAGTCTAACTTGGATCGAGTGTCTGGATCTTTGCGGCTCCACACACTTTTCCACACCCAACGAAGATTGGGGCGTGCAAACGTGAAAGTAACTGGGAGCAATTCTTCCGGAATTCTTCGATTAATCAATCGACGGAATTTCTCTCCGGCCACAGGAAGAAATCTTCCCCAAGCCAGCCATTTCCCCCAACCGGAATTACCTGAGACATCGGTATACAGGCGTTCCAGCAATCCTGCTTGATGCAGAATGTAGGGGACAGCGTAGCCTCGTCGTGCCCCAGTTTGAGCCACGATGTAGCGCGGGGCGGGTAAATTTATCCGTGACATGGTGCCGGGGATTGGGGGCGGATTTTGGTTGCTGATATGGTCAAGACCGCAGTCAAAACATCAGTGCAAAAACTAATCGGGAGAAGAAGTTTTCTTAACGGTGATTTTGACGAACCCGATGTCGCCGGACGGTGACCAAGCGTAAGTCTTGATGAATTGACTCGAAAAAGTTTGACTCAAGATCTGTTGTTCATCGATGTCGGCGTCCGACCAATCGACGAGATCAATACTGGTTTCAACAGTCAGTGAGATGTCAGAATTCCATCGGGAGCGCTCGTAAGTAATTTCGAACACTGGGGGGAACTCATCGAGTCCTGGAACAAGTGCATACTCGAATGGTTGTGGTAGCACGGTGATAGCAGAGTGCCCGAATGCATATTTGAGAAGGTTTGAATTCCCATCGTTCAAATACGAGGATCCAGGCCCGCTAATGGCAGGATTCTGCAATTCATCTTCTGTGAAGTTTTCTGTTTGCCAATCTTCGAAAGTCACTGGGGGAGATTCAAATGCACCTATATCGTTCCTTTTTTTGAACGTGCCTCCTGTGTAGTCTTTAAGTGGGCCGATATTAGCCCCCGCATTGATAAGAGGGCTTCCAAGAGTAGGGCGGAGTAAATCCAATTGAAGATTTGTCGCGAGGAAGCTGCCACTGTCGAAACCCAAGCTCTGCCATTGGGCATGGCTGCGATTTGCTGATGTGCTTCCGTTGAAATACTGGTAAACGAGGTTGCTTGTTCCTAGCTGGTAGGCATTGGTGCTTAAAGTCAATTGGTCCGTTTGCCGAAGATTGGCAAACACATTGGCACCAGAAACATTGAAGGGCATCAAAACCAAATTGTTGACAAAAGTTAACTCCAATTGGTTCTGCCTTGTGAAGAGTGCGGCTTGAGGGACCCCTCCGTGAAGATCGACTACTCCCCTTGCATCGATAGTGCAACCTTGAAGGTCCACATTTCCGGCAACAGGGTTCACTCTAAGGCTGCCTTCAATAAGGTGGATACAGTTTCGCTCGGTGAGCGAGCGACCAAATATCACCCTGTTCATTCCATGGAAATAGCTCTCATGAGCAATGACAGCCGCATGCATGTCCAGAGATCCGCATCGCGTCCTCTCGAGATAAACGGTCTTAACGCCATCTCCTTGGATGTTTCCGATACCAAAATCACAGTCGATAAATTCGAACAGCTCGAACTGATCAGGTTCGTTGGGAGTTCCAAGATTGTGCGAGTAAAACACTGGATAAAATTGGGTCATTACTCCTTCTGTAGATCCTATCACCCCTGCATTGGCAACAGATCGACAGCGATGAAATCGGTGGGTAATTCCCAAATCGAGTGGCTGGTGATTAAACGACACGAAGACAGTCTGCCCTCCGGCTCCAGCATATGGCGATCCTTGTTCGCATTGAACATCTTCAATCAAGACATCATCTCCAGGCCCTCCCTGAACAATGCTCAGATTGTGTTTGGATCCATAGTAGAGATATGAGTGTTTATAGACGGTCCTGCCGGGGGGGGCTCCAAATCCCACGCAGTAGCCTCCAATTGGGTCATTATCCGTGGATCGAGCCAGGCAAGTTTTCCCGAGATGGATGTCTTCAATGTGCAAATTAGGGGCACTCAGGATCATCGCCCCTCCATCAGCATAGTAGTAACTTCGTTCATATTTTTTTCCATCGATTCGGGGATCTGTGCTCCCAAACGGATGAACATAAAGCGTAGAACCATCAGTCCAGAAGGAACCTGGGGTGGACGCCAATTGATCTTTTACCGATTCGAAGGTTGCTCCTGTCGGATGATGCATAAATTTATCGTCTTCCCACAGAACGACATGGTCTTGGGTGTCAGCGGTGGAAAAAACTTTCGATGTTGCAGTCGGACTCCACGAATTGTTTGGCAAAGTTCTCTGTGCCTTGATGCGAATCCATTCCTGACCTTCAGCGGCTTTGACATTCAGGCCCGGTGTGGAGATACGGAAAGAGGTTCCTTGGAGATCCAACTCCTCTCCTCCGGTGTCTATGATAAGAACATTGCCTTGTTCATAGGAGTCTGCTGCAAACATTCCTGTGAATTGTCCCTCAATGTTAAGCTTCTCGGCAGTTTTCCAAGCTTTGGCGGGCGTGGTGCCGTCCGCAGAATCATTTCCGTTAAGGGGATCGCAATACCAAGTAAAGTTTGTGGTGGGCTCGATCAGCTCTTGAGGGTAGGCGATATCACTAAAATCTGGATTGCTGAACGTGTAAACGGAAGGGGCGCCCAAACGTCCTTTGAGACCAGTCCCGAAAGTTCGGGTTCCGGCAAACATTTGTCCTAGGTTCGAGATGCCGATGTTTGCGTCGTTCAAGTTTGCAAAATTCTGCATTGGCTGACCTGGGTATTTGTAGTAATATTTCAGGTCCGCGACTGAGCCGTTTTTGAGGTGTGTGGCCACGCCAAGATAGATCCAACGATTTTTCCACTCGACGTCAACAGGTATGAACACGTTGGTGAAGTGGATGGCTGCGGTTAGTTTGTCATTACGAATGCAAATTAGAGGAGACAAGACTCCTTCAGCGCTCAGCTGGCATAAGATATCGGCTTGTGATCCACTGACTTCTTTCAAATAGAACCATGCGCCAACAAAAATTTTTGTTTCTAGTTGAGAATCAAAAATGAAGCGTCCGAAGGCGGAGGATGCTTGTTCTCGAAGATCTGCGCTAGCGGGCGAGCCTGACACAAGACGCGGTCCACCAGCGCGCATGTGCAAAGTTCCTGTCACTTCATGAAAGTTTGTCCCAGGCTGAGCAGAGGTTAGTGATCCCGTGGTGGAAAAGAGCTCGCGATGCAGAAGATTCATTTCTGCATTGGTTTGAGCCAGCGCGAAAGCGAAAACGAGGGCAATCGAAATTGATACGATGAACGAGCGTGCCCCAGACCGCGAATGACCTTGCTTCGATGGTGAGAATGGAAATGCGGGCATGACAATATATTTTGCTAAGCAGAAATTTTTTGTTCGATCACCGAGGTTTATGCAATCTCCGTGGCGAGGCCAAATTTCTCTCTAAAATCGCTGACATGATGGATGGGATTTCTCGCAAGACGCATCCATCTGAAGTAGGTGGGCCAAGCAATGGGAGAACGAAGCTGCAAACATCTTCCGAGTCCTTTGAGGGCTGACCACCACCATACTGGCTCTTTGGCAATCCAAAGGGGCCCTTGGGTGGCCGAGTGCAAAAGCTGCCGCACGATTCGATAAAAGGAAACCGGAAACACCCATGGCAGAGGGCACCGAATCCAGACACTCCAAAGCTCGTTGCGCGCATTGTAGTGGTGATTCTTGAGTTCACTTCGGTTGACGCTTGTGTAGTGGTGGCGGATCACCATGGAGGGTTCGAACCAAACGCCTCTCTTTTGGCCATAAGATTGCAAGGCATAGTCTGGCTCTTCGTAACAATGGAAGAACATACCCGGAAAGCCGGGAGATTTTAGATAGAAACTTCGCCGCATGGCCGCAACCGCGTTGGCGTATGCAGACACATAATGACCCTCGCTGTCTGGAGACTGGGATGAATTCGCGAAACCCCCCCCATCACGCAGTTCTGGAAACGTGATGACGGACGCTTCAGGATGAGCCTCAAAGAGAATGGGCAGGCGAGCGAAAAAATCATCGTCAAGAGGGTAGCTGTCGTCATCGAGACTTAACACCAGTTCGCCCGTGGCCCGTCGCAGCATGTGATCGCGCGAAGCGATTGAGCCAAGACCGGAAGAGTTGATGGTGAGCTGACAGTGACTGAAGTTTTGTTGAACCATGACTGCCGTTTCATCAGTGCATCCATCCGCCGTGATAAGAATCTCTTTTGGCGGGGGATTCATCTGGGAAAGGCGCAGCAGTGTCCGCCGAAGCACTTCGCAACGGTTTCGGCTGGTGATCATGACCGTGACATCCATACAAGGGTCCAGGTTTTAGGTTCGATTTGGCGGGCTGATCAGATTCAACATTACTTGTCTGAACGACCAGCATCGTGCAGGGACAACAAGGTTTTAGTCAGTGTTTTCTGATGGTTTTCCCACGTATACTGGCGGGCGCGAATGCGGGCTGCCTCTGACATGCTTCGTCTGAGATTGCGGTCAGTTGTCAATTTGATCATGGCAGCCGACAACGCCTCAATATCCCGGGGTTCCACCACGAAACCGGAGACGCCGTGCTCAACGATGTCCGCACAATACGGGGAACAGATGACCGGGACACCGGCTGCCATGGCTTCGAGAACAACGCTTCCAAACGAGTCGGAGAGGGTGGGGAAGACCAGGATGTCCGCATCAGCATAGAGCTGATCAATTTCAAACCTTGGAACCCGTCCTAAAAATTTGATTTGGTTGCAAGCTGGTTGCTGCTTCACCAGTTGAGTCGCATTGCCCGCCGCAGTATACTGATGTGGGCTGGGTTGAGAAACCTTGGAAACGATCTGCGTGGCCTCCGCAAAATAATGAAACCCTTTTGAGATGGTGCAGCTTCCGACGAATAAGATCTTTCCAGCAACTGGTTGATTCTCAATGCTGAAAAATTCGTCGCCTATTCCATAAGGAACCACATGAATTCGATCCTCAGGAAACAGGCGCTCTTTGATGATATCCTCTTTGACTGAAATCGACGGTGTTATCAAGTCATCGGAAAATTTACACAAACCATCACGGAATTTCTCCAAGGCGATCGTTGATGCCGGAGGTTTGATGTTTTCCCAATCTGGAAAAAGGACCTGCTCCTGTTCATGAATGCGGGACAAGGTTGGCTTGACGTAGATTTCTGAGACAACGTGTTTTCTTTTCGTCTGAACACGCCTTAAAAATTGTGGGGACCATCCCTGGGAAGAATAGATCATGTTACAATCGCGATCCCCCTCCCATGCCATTAACAGTCCCAATGCGTGGGCGTCGGTGTAATTTGCAATCTTGGCTGTGATGAGGTTTTCCACCATCGCCCCTACAGGAAATGAGCGCGTGTAGGGGAGGACTTCATGGGGCACCGTTCGATTTTTCAGGAGTTTAAACGAAGTGCCAAATTTTGGAAGGTGTGACAATAGCGAGACTCTTTTTCCCAGTCCCTCATTTCCGCAGGCGTCGGTATAAAAGCCTCCGAGCATGCCACTCCTGGCAAGAGCCAATGGGACGGCATAGTTATGGCGGGCACCGTTCTGAAGAACGAGAACACGGCAGTCACCAGGTTTTTCATGACGCATGAGAAATATACGGCTGCCGGTCTTCAACGGCGTTTAATCAAAATATCGAAGAAGCCAAAAAGTCAGTGTTGATCATCGGAAAGGCCGGCTGTTGTTGAGGCCATATAATTTAACCATTGATCGGCGAGCTTCTGAAAAGAAAAGTTTTCCAGGTAATGAAGCTGGAGGCGTGACTGATTGATTTCTCTGGAAGCGAAACGGTCAGAAATACAGAACACCGCATCCAGAAAGGACTCTGGCGAGGTTGAGTCGGCGATCAGGCAGTCGGGATTGGCGTAGTCTGGAATTCCGCCGACTCCATAAGCAACAAATGGAACCCCGCATGCCATGGATTCCAACAAAACCAGAGGTGCGCCTTCATTGCCAGTCGTCGGCAGCAGAGTGAGGTCGTAAGATGAGAGCAGATTGGCGTAGGCTTGTCCTGAGGGATACTGACCTTTGCATTCAACGCTCCGGCTCCAACCATTCGAATCGATGAGTTCTTTGATCGGCTGCTGGTCGGGGCCAGTTCCGTAGATGTGCAGTTCAGAGAGATACCTGCTCAATCGGGGCCACTGTTGCGCGAGCCAAAGAGCGCCTTTGTGAGGAACCAGACGACCAAAGAATGCCGCTCGAATGTTGCCCGCCGGGATCGATTGTTGACTGACAGCAGGGAGGGAGGCCGTGATTTCCAAAGGTTCAGGAAAAGCTGGCAAGACAGGAACAGGTGCTGACCAGCCAAATTGTTGTTTGAATACGCGGGCAACTGCTGATGCCTGGGCAACGACATGGTGAAAGCCGAAGCGAACCGCTTGTCGTGAATCCAACGAGCCCACAGAATGGCCAGACATGACTTCGTGAAAGACTCTGACAGGGCAGGACAGGCTCAAAATAGCGGGCAAAAACAAATTCCAACCGGTGCCGCAGGCGAGATAGATGTCTGGTTTAAGTTGCCGAAGATCTTTGATGATGGTGATGAAAGTTGCCAATCCATTCCGACGTTGATTGGAGTTCGTTCGACGTGGGGTAAGCAGCGAGAAGTCGCCGAACTTTTGAAGCTGGTCGGCACGTTCGATGTCGTAGTCAGTGAGAGCACCTGAAAGTGAGATGATGCTCACTTTGTTGCCTGCTTCCAGCAATGCTCTGGCGAGCCAAAAGAGGTGGGTCTGGATGCCTCCATGTCCATTAAGTGTGCCTGCGAGAACGATCCGCATTTCAATCTAGGAACAAATTAAGCGACAATTGAAACCCAGGTGATGAAGATCTTTTTCGGTGATCTCCGAATCGTTCAGCAAGAAATGATTGTAGCCGGCATTTTGCAGCATTTGCAGGACGTCGCCGGGATTTTTTCCGCGAGCGTGCAATGCATCGCCATGCAATTCAAGGAAGATAATGGGATGATGTTGCTGAAGCGTTTGAATGGCCGCTTCAATGACTTCGTATTCAAAACCTTCAATGTCGAATTTGATATGGGTGGGGGAGAATCCTGTTTCTTGAATGATCGAAGCGAGGCTTCGCTGGGGGACCATGGTGACATCGGCGCGAGTTTCCGCTGGGACGACAAAGTAATCTCCGGCGAGGGGGCCGGTGGTTAGCATGGGCAAAAGACCATCCTCAGGTCCCATGGCGACATTGATGGATTGGACGCAATGCTCAAGTTGGTTGAGAGCGATGGTGGTTTGGAGGATTTTCGCGGCTTTCGGGGACGCTTCAATGCAGAGAACCCTTGCTGCTGGTCCGCCGAATCTGATTGCCGCTGCGGCGAAGAATCCGTAGTGGGCACCGATATCCAGAAGTTGAATTCCGGGGGGACAGTTCTGGAGAAATGCGTCCAACTCGGCAGACTGAACGGGATCGTCTTGAAACACTTCGAAGTGTTTTTTCGCGGTTGGGTGACATCTGACAGTCCATTGATCCCGGATGGTGACGGTGTTGGTCAGCCCCGTCGAGAATTGAATGCGATGCCACAAATATTCGGTTGATCGCGATGGCATTCGAAGCCAGTTGCGGAGGTTTCGAGGCGTCCACTTGCGGATAAATTGGGTCGGCAACACGTGTTGATCAGGGGGGCGAAAAGGTAACAAACAAAGAGATCATGGCCGGTAGTGAACACCGTCGATGAATCGTGCTAGACCGAGCATGGTGAGGAATCTTCTGCGTTGATGACCATCAAGAATGAAAATCCAGGACGATAACATCAAGGCCAGAGCCGAAGCGATGCAGACAGATAGGAAATAGGCGAGGTCGGAACTGGACTGCCACGTGTATTTCGCCAGCAAGCAGAAGCCACAGGTGAGAGCAACGACTCCAAGGGCAGTTGGCGTCACCGATCTAAGGTAAGAAGAGAATGGAATTCCGATTCTGCGCAGACCATGTTTGGCGACGAACCAATGAGCGGTGGCCAGTTGGGCGATGATGGTTGACAGGGCAAGGCCCAGCAATCCGAACTTATGGATCAACGGCAAGGCAAGACATAGTTTCAAAATTCCCCCGAGCATCATCCAGATGGCAAAAGGCTCGTGATCGGTAGCCCGGCAGCTGGTTGAAATGATGAAAGATTGTTGTTCAAGAACGATCACCATCACAAGAACTCCTAAAACCAGCGGACCGACGTAGTTGGAAGGCCCGAGCCAGAGGTTGAACAAAGACTCTCCCGCAAACAGGATGGCTGCGCCGCCGCAAAGCGTGAAGCAAGTGCCAATTCGCAAGTTCCTTTGGATAATGCGCCGCGCTTCCTGAACTTCGCCGGCCTGCCACAACTGACTGATGAACACGGACGACGACTGGGCAAATGCGGAGGTGAGGATGTGAAGATTGAGGACAACAAGGGCTGCGGCGCGGTAGGCCGGGATGTTGTCTGCGCCGGATGCTGATGCAATGAAAAACCCATCCGTGTTGAATACCAGAACCGTCCCCAAGGTGGACAACCAGGCCCTCAGTGCGAGATTGGGAATTCCGACGAATGCGGCGGGGTTCCACTTCCCTTTCAGATTGAAGACGCGCGGGTTAAGTTTGACGCAGAAACCACGGATGATGAGACGCTGGATGAGGGATCCAGCCGTGGCGAGCGAAGCCAAGGCGATCAATCCACCACCAAACAACACCGCTGCAATCTGGGCCAGCAAAGTCAACGTGTTGATGGACGTGGCGAGCAACGCATCCCATCCAACGTATCCTATGCCCACCAGCAGGCAGGTCCAGGTGGAAGACCATACATTGAGTGCCTGGCACAGGCAAAGAACGATCCAGGCGATCCAGACGGTGCTGTGGCTGACCGTGGCAAGTTCAAGATTGTTTAAGTAGAAGAAACCGAGTGAACACGAAACAACCAGAACTCCCCCTGCCATAATCCGGTAGACTCTTCGACCGATCGCGATGAGGTCGGCAATTTCTTCAAGGGATTGATCAGTTAAGGGGGTGTCCGGGTCGCCGCCGCTTTTGCCTTTGGCGAGGGCGATTCGACGGGTTAAAACCACTCCGAATCCCAAGTCAAGAATTCCCATGACGGCCCAGCTTTGGCCCAAAAGTAGCCAGAGTCCGACTTCTTCTTTCGGCAGATGTCCCAGGAGTATGGGCATCATCACCAAACCCAGCACAATGGAAACGCCACGGCTGCCCCATTGCGCGGCGGCTCCGAATGCGATGCGACGGGATGACGACATTCTACTTTACTCTAGGAGGGTGGGCGAGTGCCGCGAATCCGGAGAGATTTCTCAGTGCCGAGTGGGTGACATCCCGGAGCGGGGAGTTTGCTGCATCGGACGGCGCGGAACAAGAGCAAGCTACCGCCAATGGTCGTTCGACCCGGTGAATTGAGATGGAAAACTGGCAAGTTGCACGGGGGCAAGTGCGAGGGGGGAAGCGTATCAAACGGCGTTTGGCACCAAAAGCCATACTAGCGGTTTTGAATGAAAAAAGTGAACAACTTTACCTGATATTGCGAGTTTTTTAATTTTCTCCTGTGAAAGAAAAGTATTGACTTTGTGGGTGCAGGATTGGGGAAGTGGGAGGGGTGCGGTGCTGGGATGGGGCGTGTGGCTGGATGGGGCGTGTGGCTGGATGGGGCGTGTGGCTGGATGGGGCGTGTGGCTGGATGGGGCGTGTGGGACACCCGCTACCACTTTGGGCTTACGCGAGTTCTTTGGCGCGTTGGAGGGCGCGGAGCATGCCGCGGGCTTTGTTGACGGTCTCGTTGTATTCGTAGGTGGGATCGGAGTCGGCGACGACACCGGCACCGGCCTGGACGTAGGCTTTGCCATTTTTGAGAACGCAGGTGCGCAGGGCGATGCAGCTGTCGAGGCCGCCATCAAAGCCGAAATAGCCAACGGCTCCGGCGTAGGCACCGCGTTTGTTCTTTTCGAGTTCGTTGATGATTTCCATGGCGCGGACTTTGGGGGAGCCGCTGACGGTTCCGGCGGGGAAGGTGGCACGCATCACGTCGTAGGCACTGCGCCCGGGGGCGAGGGTGCCGGTGACGTTGGAGACGATGTGCATGACATGACTGTAGCGCTCGATGATCATGAGTTCGTTGACCTTGACGGTGCCGTATTCAGAGACACGTCCAACATCGTTGCGGGCGAGGTCGACGAGCATGATGTGTTCGGCACGTTCTTTGGGGTCGGCGAGAAGTTCTTCAGCGAGGGCATCGTCTTCGCCTGGGGTGGCACCTCTCCAGCGGGTTCCGGCGATGGGGCGAATTTCGATCTGGCCGTCGAGGCATTTGACGTGGACCTCGGGGGAGCTGCCGACGAGGGAGAAACCGTCGGGGAAGCAGAGGCAGAACATGTAGGGGGACGGATTGACGTGACGGAGGGCGCGATAGAGGTCGAGCGGGCTGCCGGTGTAGTCGGTTTCGAAGCGTTGGGAGGGGACAAACTGGAAGACGTCACCGGCGCGGATGTATTCCTTGCCGGCCGTGACCATGGCTTCGTATTCGGATTGAGTGGTGTTTGCCTTAAGGTCGAGGTCGATCTTGCCGGAGTCGGGCGCAAAGGCTTGGAGGGCCTTCATTTGAAGCGGGGCTTCGAGCTTGGCGACGATTTGCAGGATGCGCTGGCCAGCCCAGTGGTAGGCGGCTTCGAGGGTTTCGTGGTCGGGGATGAAGACGTTGGCGACGACGGTGAGTTTGCGATGTTTGTGATCGAAGATGACCACGGTGTCGGCAAGCATGAAGACCATCTCGGGGACATCCAGGCTGTCAGGAGGGGGCGGGGGAAGGGTGGGCTCGAAAAAGCGCACCATGTCATACCCGAGGTAACCGACGGAACCGCCATGGAATACGGGAGAGGGCGGGGGACCGGCGGGTTGAAACGCGGCCATGATGGTTTCGAGTTCGAGCAGGGGGTCGCTGGAGGCGGTGTAGCTGCGAGTTTTGCCCGATTCTTCGATGGTGATCTGGGAGCCACGGGCGGTGAAGATGAGCCGGGGGTCGCTGCCGAGCAGGGAATAACGCCCCGAATGCTGGGTAAGTTCGGCGGATTCGAGGAGAAAACCATGGCGTCCGTCGTAGAGTCGCTGAAAGGCGGAGAGGGGGGTTTCGTAATCGGCCGCGAGGTCGACCCAGACCGGCACCAGGTTGCCCTGGGTTGCGCGGCTTTTGAAGGTGTCGAAGTCTGGCTGAAGATGACGAAGGATCATGGGAGCATGGATGATACGGTGAACAGGTGGACACTCAACCGTGGTGATGAAAAAAATGAGAAGGAAGTGACTGATGAACTGGCGGTGTGGTGCTTGATCGTGGAGGATGGAATCGATTTTGTGACAGCGCTGCAATACTGCGCTGGTAGCCGGTGTATTTTTAAGCCAGATTTTTTCCTATTTTGTATTGTATGCGTGTGTTTCTCACTTCTTTGTTTTTTTCCGGCGTGGCTTTGGCGGCGTCTGCGGCACCGGTTTCGTTGTTTGATGGCAAGTCGCTGGATGGATGGGAAGGGGAAAAGACGAAGGTGTGGCGGGTTGAGGACGGCAGTATTGTGGGGGGATCCATGGAGGGGAATCCGCAGAATGAGTTTCTGACGACAAAGAAAGAGTATAAAAATTTCCGCCTGAAGCTGGAGTATATGCTGGTGGGCACGGAGGGGTTTGTGAACGGCGGGGTGCAGATTCGGAGTCGCAGAACGGACACGCCGCCGAATGAAATGATCGGGTATCAGGCGGACATCGGTGCGGGTTACACGGGATGCCTTTATGATGAGTCGCGCCGCAAAAAGATGCTGGCGGTGGCGGACAAGGAGTTGATTGAGCGACTGGAGAAGAAGGGCGAGTGGAACACTTATGAAGTGGTGGCCGAGAGCCAGCGGGTGCGGATTTTTTTGAATGGTCAGAGGACGATTGATTTCACGGAGCGTGAGCCGGGGATTGAGCAGAATGGGTTGATTGGCTTGCAGATCCACGGGGATTGCAAGGCGGTGATCGCGTTCCGGAACATCTCGATTGAAGAACTGGCGGCGGACATGGTGCCGGAGCAGACGGAGATTTTGCAGCGGTTTGGTGATTCGGTGGTGGGGGCTCCGGTGGCCGGATTCAAGGACGGGAAGTTTGAGCTGGGCGATGACGAGGTGGTGGTGATGGTGGGTCAGGAGAATTTGGTGCGCGAGCAAAAGAGCGGGGAACTGGAGGCCCGGTTGCTGACGGGATTGGGGGCGCAGGGGGTGAAGGTGCGTTCAATGGCTTGGGAAGGGGACACGGTTTATGAGCAGTGGCGCGATTTGAATTTTGGATCGTGGGCCAATCAGCTGCAGACGGTGGGGGCGGATGTGGTGGTGGTGCAATTTGGCCAGACCGAGTCGTTTGACGGGGTAGGGCGCATTGCCGAGTTCAAGTCGGCGTATCACAAATTTCTGGACGAGGTGGGAACGGTCACAAAGAAGGTGGTGTTGATCTCGCCGATGCCGTTTGAGAAGGTGTCGGACGGGAATTTGCCGGACTTGGTGAAGCGCAATGCGGACGTGGCGGCTTATGCAAAAGCGGTGGGCGAGGTTGCGGCACAGCGGGGGGCGGTGTTGGTGGATTTGATGTCGGCGATGCCGAAAGATGGTGGTGATGGTGGATTGACCGACAATGGCTGGCATCTGAATGCACGGGGGCTGACGGTGGTGGCGGAGAAGATTGCGGAGGAACTGGGGGCGACTTCGAGTTCGGGGGACTTGGCGAAGTTGAAGGCGGCGATCGTTGAGAAAAACCGGTTGTGGTTTGATTGCTGGAGACCGGCCAACTGGTCGTTTGTTTATGGGGACCGGGTGACGCAGCGGTTTGGGAAGTCGGGGGGCAATGAGCCGTCGTTGCGTGAGGCGTTTGAGGAACACAAGCCGATGATTGCCAAATGGGATGCGCGGATTGCGGGATTGATCAAGGGTGAGGACATTCCGGTCGATCTTGAGCCGCGTGAGTATGTGGAGACGGAAAACATGATGACGGCGGAGCGCGAGATGGCAGGTTTTAATGTGGCGGAGGGGTATGAGGTGAACTTGTTTGCGTCGGAAGAGCTGGGCGTGGCGAAGCCGGTGCAGTTTGCTTGGGATGAGAAAGGCAGATTGTGGGTGGCGTGTTCGCCCTCGTATCCGCATGCATTGCCGGGTCGCAAACCGAGCGATTTTATTTTGGTGCTTGTAGATGTCGATGGAGACGGCAAGGCGGACAAGTCATGGCGCTTTGCCGAGGGTTTGACGATGGTGCAGGGATTGGAGTTTGGGAAAGGTGGGTTGTATGTGTGCGATTTTGACCGCTTGTTGCATTTGAAGGACACCGATGGGGATGGGAAGGCCGATGTGACGACGGTGGTATTTGCGGGGTTTGGGATTGGCGACACGCATCAGCTGGTGAATTCGATTTCGTATGGTCCGGATGGCAGTCTTTGGATGACGCAAGGTTTGCATGCCTATTCACGGGTGGAGACACCGCATGGGCTGGCGGTGTTGGAGAAATCGGGCGTGTGGCGGATGGATCGCCGTTCGCAGCGGCTTGAGTCATTCTTTAATGGCGGCAAGGCGGGGCACAATTGCTGGGGTGTGGCGTTTGATGATTTTGGGCAGGTGTTTCACAAATCGGGGGATCGTCCGCATGGCTACTGGACGGTGCCGGGATTGGCGAAGAATGCGGCACCCGAGGAGTATCACCCGGTGGGTCCGTTGTTTGACACGAGTCCGAAGACGACGGGGTTGGAGATCATTGGAACGAAGGCTTTGCCAGAGGAGATTCAGGGCACGGCGTTGATCGGTGGCTATTTTGGGAGTGTGGTGGAGTTGCATCGATTTGTAGACAATGGATCGGGGTTCAAGACGGAGCAGTTGCCAAAATTGCTGCGTTCGGAAAGTGATGCGTTTCGTCCGGTGGATGTGAATGTGGGGCCGGATGGGGCGATGTATCTGGCGGACTGGTTCAATCCGGTGATTGGCCATTATCAGGCAAGTTACGCGGATCCACGACGGGATCGTCGGCATGGCAGGATCTGGCGGATCAGTGCGAAGGGGTATGCAAAAGTGAAGCAGCCGGATCTGGCATCAATGGATGCGGCGGCGTTGTTGCAGCAGATGCATTCGCCGGAGAGATGGACGCGTTATCAGGCCAAGCGTTTGCTTTTTGACATGGACAAAGAGGCGGTCATCAAAGCGGCGGATGAGTTCGCCAAAGAGGTGAAGGATGAGCGGGTGTTGTTGGAAACGGTGGGGGTGTTTGAAGCTCATGGCGCGGTTCGTTCTGCCTTGGTGGAGCGCTTGATGAAAGCGAAGGATGCGCGGGTGAGGGCTTATGGAGCGCGCGTCGCAGGGGCTTGGAACGCGGAGTTGCCGAATGCGCTGGAGCTGTTGAAGACGGCTGCCAGGGACGAGCATCCACGGGTGCGACTGGAAGCGGTGATTGCGTGTAGTTATGTGGAGAAACCCGAGGCGGTGGAGGTGGCGACGATGGTGCTGGAGTCGCCGTCGGACCGGTTCTTGGACTATGCGCTGGCGCAGTCGGTGAGAGGCTCTGAGAAAATTTGGCGCAAGGCGTTGGCGGACGGGAAGTTGACGTTCGGCGGAAGCGCGAAGCAGAAGACTTATGTGAGCGCCATTGCGGGCAGTGGTCCGGTTCAGGAGCATCCGGGCAAGGTGGTTTATGATGCGTTGTGTTTGAACTGTCATCAACCTGGTGGGGTGGGGTTGCCGGGGGTTTATCCTCCTGTGGCGGGCAGCGAATGGATGGTGGGGGACAAGGAGTTGTTGATCAAGATCACGCTGCACGGGTTGACCGGGCCGATTGAGGTGAAGGGCACGACTTATGGCGCGGCGGTGCCGATTCCGATGCCGCCGATGGGGCTGGATGATCAGCAGATGGCGGATGTGCTGAGCTATTTGCGGACAGCCGAGTTTGGCAATGAGGCGTCGGCGGTGACGGTCGATGATGTGGCCAAGGTGCGGGCGGCGACCGCGGGCAGGACGGCGATGTGGACGGTGGAGGAGCTGAACAAAGGGAAGTGAGGGAGTGGTGAGGGACAGGAATGTCCCTCCTCCTAAAAACTACCTCGTCGGTCGCTGGCTTTGCTGGGCGGCATGTAGATGGGTTTGGGGATGGGGCCCATTCCGGCATCGCCTGCGGCGGATTGTTCGCGAATGGCTTTGCCGATGGCCTTGGCGAGAGTTGCCCGGTAGCGTTCGGTTTTTAGCAGTTGGGCTTCCCTTGAGTTGGTGAGGTAACCACCTTCAAGGAGCACGCAGGGGATTAGGGGGTTGCGGGTGAGGCGCAGTCGGCGTCGCACAAGTCCGCGATTGCCGTTTTTGTAGGGGGTGACGGCGCTGAGTTCGCGTTGAATGCGTTTGGCGAGGGAGTAGCTATCGCTGCGCCAGTAGTAGGTTTCGGGTCCGGCGATGCGGCGCGGGCCGTGATTGAAGTGGATGCTGATGAGGACGGCGTCGCCATAGCGGTTGGCTTTGCGGACGCGGTCATCGAGGTCGACAAAATGGTCGCTGTCGCGGATGAGCACGACCTTGAATTGATTTTGCAGGTCGGCTTTGAGTTTGCGGACGACGTCGGTGACAACGGCTTTTTCTTGTAGTCCATTGGCCACCGCACCGGTGTCGCGTCCGCCGTGACCTGCATCCAGAATGACGGTGGAGAAGTTTTGGGGACCTGGACGGTCGCCGTATTGACTTCGGTTGCCGCCCATTTGCATGGAGCCGCAGGAGGAAAGCAGGCAGGTGAGGAACAGCAGGGGGAAGAATTGGGAAATTGGCACGATGGAAAGCAAATAGGGACGCGGGGATTGAATGAGCAGTGGTTCGCATTTTCCGTGCTCAAGTGACTTTGGAAAGTGCGTTGTTTTGAACAAGGGGTTGAAAGTTGCTGTGGAGACGGGAGGTATTTGAGAGGCGACTTGATCTCGCGTCTCGATTTTGCATGGACGCGGGAAGGGTTGTTTGATTAGGTTCAGTGGTGTAGGTCCAATTTGATTTTGTGTTATGAAACGTCGATTATTTGTCAAACAAGCGGGTGCGGCTTTTGCCGTAGGTTCGGGTTCGGTTTTGGGGTTTCCTGCGATTTTGAAGGGGGCGGAGTCGGAGAGGCCGGTGATTGGCGAGGGGGATCTGCGATTTTCCTGTGAGCATGATTGGGGGACCTTGCCGGATGGGCATACCTACGGGGGCGCGTCCCACGGGGTGGCTTTCGACAGTCAGGGGAACGTTTACATTTCGCACACCGGTGGGCCGGGGAGTGTTTTTGTTTTTGATCCGGCTGGGAAGTTCATGAAATCGCTGGCACCGCAGCATCAGGGCAACGGTCATGGCCTCGACATTCGCAACGAGGGTGGGGTGGACTTTATTTATCTTTCGCCCAATACGCCGAAAAATGCGCCAGCACCGATGAAGGCGACCAAGATGACGCTGTCGGGTGAAGTGGTTTGGGAGGGCGGTCCGCCGCCGGAATCGCATCGGTATGACAACAAGGAGCCGTTCAACCTGACCAGCACCAGTTTTTGTCCCGATGGTGGCTGGCATGTGGGCGACGGTTATGGAAGCCACTTTCTGCACCGCTACGACAAGGATGGAAAGTATCTGGCAAGTTTCGGCGGGAAAGGCAAGGAACCGGGGCAGTTTGCGACACCGCATGGGCATTGGTTTGATGATCGTGAAGGGGTGGATCAACTGGTGGTTTGTGACCGGGCGAATGCGCGGCTGCAATTGATGACGGTTGACGGCGAGGTGCTGGGGCAGGGACCAGCGATTGAGTCGCCGGCGTCACTGGACATCCGAGGGGATGTGATGGTGTGCACGGAGATCTTTATTGGTCGCGTGGCATTCCTGGACAAAAAACATCAAGTGATTGCGCGTCTGAGTGAAGATGCGGAGTGGAACAAGATGATCAAAGAAACGAAAGGATTCCGTGCGCTGGCCAATCGCCCGAAGTGGAAAGCGGGCATGTTTGTGCATCCTCATGACGCGACTTTTGACCGCGACGGAAATTTGTTTATCGCCGAGTGGGTGGAGGGCGGACGGGTGTCGAAGTTGACGAAGGTGTGAGGTCAGCCTGAGAGGAGAGAAGGATTCAGCAGGTCTCTCGGGTGATCGATGAGGATTTTGGCACCGTTGGCGAGCAATTCCGCTTCGTCGCGAAATCCCCATCGGACGCCGATGGGAATCATGGCCGCGCGGGTGGCCATCTCCATGTCGATCCCCGAATCACCGATATAGGCGGCGTCTTCTGGCGCGACGCCGAGAGAAGCCAGCATGTCTAGCGCGGCGGCGGGATCGGGTTTGCGCGGAACGTCGTCGCGGGCACCACGGACTTCAAAGAAGGGAATACCCGGGAAGAAGTGATCGCAGCAGAGGGTGGTGAAGGCTTGGGGTTTGTTGGAAAGGACGCCGATGGCATGTCCTTGGGCGTGCATTTGATGGAGGGCGTCAAGCATGCCTTCGTAGGGTTTGGATTGCAGGTTCCAGGTGTCGGCGTAGTGACGCTGGTAGTCGGCGACGCGGGCATCGAGTTCACCACGCGCCAAGGCCTCGGGCGGCAGGGCACGTTCAACCAGGGCGCGAACCCCGTCTCCGATGTAGAGGGGGAAAACCTCCATTGGTTGGGTGGGATAGTGGTGCTCGGCGAGCATGCGATTGATGGCATCGGCGAGGTCGGCAATGGAGTCGAGCAGGGTGCCGTCGAGATCGAAAATGAAAGTGGAAAGAGGCATGGTCAGTCTTGGACGTTAGCGAGGGTGTGATCGTAGGCAATTTTGATTCAGACTCGGCATGATGATTGCACTGCGAGAGCGGCGATATCATTTGTTCAGCTTTGCGAATTATTTCGTTGCTAAAAGGAGTGATTGAGGAACTCTGTATTTTGCCTTTCCGTCTATGCCTGTAACCCCTTCAGATTTGCTTGATGATGCATCTGCTTTGGCAGCTGAATCAACGTTGGCGCCTGCTTCTGAAGAAGTGACCACACCCCTCTTGGGGGCGGCCCCGGTGTTGTTTCGTCCCAATGTGGCGGCCATCATCTTGAACATGGACAATGCCATGCTGGTCGCGCAGCGTTCAGGGATGAAGACTTCCTGGCAATTCCCGCAAGGTGGAGTGGATACCGGCGAGACTTTGGAAGAAGCGCTCTATCGCGAAGTGGAAGAGGAAGTGGGTTTGAAACCCGAGTTGCTGCAGCTGCTGGACCGCAAAGGCGGCTATCGCTATGAATTTCCCAAGGGCCGATTGAAATATGGTGTCTACGGCGGGCAGGAGCAGGTGTATTATTTGTGCCGGTTTCTCGGCAAGGATCGCGATGTGAATCTGGATCACAAGTGTCGCGAATTTGATCGCTGGCGCTGGTTGAAACCCGAAAAATTCGACATGGAATGGGTGCCCAAGTTCAAGCGCCACGTGTATCAAAGGGTGTTCAAGGATTTTTTTGGGATTGAGAAGTGATGACGGGGTGGGACCTGCGATAAGGTGGAGAGTGGTGCCCCAGGATTGAAGAGCTGGGTGGAGCGTTCGGGAAGTCGCTTTCGGTGTCCGGGAGGAGGCGTTTAGTGTCCGGCTTGGCGCGTCGTGCAACCGGGAAGGCGCTTTCAGCGTCTAGGATGTCGCGTGCAGTGTCCGGAAAGGCGCGTGCAATTTCCGGCAAGGCAATTGAAGTGTTTTGGAAGGCACTTCAGGTGTCCAGAAAGGTCTGTGCAGCGTCCGGGAAGGCAAATACAGTGTTAGGGAAGGCGTGTGCGGTTTCCGGGACCGGGGAGGCTGATCCGGATTCGCCAACTCAAGACGATCTCCCCTTGCTCGTGATCGATCCATTGCTGCCGTCCGATGGGGACCCCTATTGGAAAATTCTGTTATTTATGGTGTAAAATAACACCTCTATTCTCGCCTAAATCTCCAAATTTGAAGAATAACACCCGGAAATCGGTGTTATTTAACATGCCAAAACAGATCACCTCTCGAAAAACCTTCAAATTTGAAGCATATAGGGTGATTCTATCCTTCAAAACGTTATATTAATCCTCTGTTCTGCCAAGAAATGAAGACCGTTGCTTCCGCATGTGCGCTCAGCATAGTGATGCTTCTCCTCGGAGCATGCGGGCGCGAACACACTGATCGAGCGGAGATTAAGAGCGAGATCGAACTTCAGAGGAATCAAGGATGGGATTTCGTCGAGATGGTAGGTGAAGCCCATTCAACTCCTGTGATGAGGGAGATTCGACATTCCGACGCCAGTGGATCTTTGACCGTTCACGCTGGGAACACTGGAGTGGACGGCTACGGAGATCGTTCGCAATCTTTTGATAAAACATTTAAGAAGGATGGATTCGATTATCTTGAGGTGAAGATCATGACGTCGCCTGCTGATGGCTACTGTCTCGTCTTCCAGAAGCCACGGGGGACGATCAACAATAGTGCTTCCACGCCACAGAAGAATAATTAAGATGCAGAACAAGCCGAGACACAGCAACCCCTATCAGCCGCCCTGTTTACATGCTCTCCCTTATTTTCAACCTCAACCCCGTGATCGATGTGCGCCCTCGCTGATAGGGGTGCGTGCTCTTTGACGTTCGGCATCGTCACGTTTTTCTTCAATCCACACCAATACAACCATGAAAAAACTCTGCGTTATCATCACGCTCCTATGTGGTGCAAACCTGCTGCTTGCGGATTCGCCTTTCCAACGCGAGTTAAAGCAGTTGCATGAGCAGCACGAAAAGGCAGTGGCAGCAGCCGTAGATCCAGTCAATCGTCGTCATCAGGCTGCACTCGAGCAGTTGCTACGGCGTGCAACTCAAAGCAACGATCTTCAAACTGCCGTCCAGATTCAAGAAGCGCTGGCTGCCCTCGGCGTCGTTCAAGGTATGGACGCCGGGAGCGTCATCGGCAAATGGACATTCCGCCCCGCATCACGGCCCCCTGTCGACCGCGAGTTGAAACCAGATGGGACCGTAACCAAGGAGGGAGGAGGAACAGGAACATGGAAAATCGAGGGCAACACTCTGAAAATCCGATACCCTGACGGCTCGACCGATTTCAAGCTTCCAGTTCGCAATGGAAAACTGATAGGGCGCGGACACAGTGGTGACAAAATCATTGCTGAGCGCAAATAGCTCCACCACAACGCCAACAAGGCGCGACATGACAACCCCTACCAGCCGTTCTGCTAAGATGCTTTTCAGCCACTACAACCTCAACCCCGCGTTCGACGCGCGCCGCCGCTGGTAGGGGTGCGTGCTCTTTGACCTTGACGTTCGCCTAGCTAACAGCGCCACTCGTATGTTTGTCTTATACTCAGTTGCTGGAGTTGTTGCTGCCTTGATTGGCTACGTTGTCTGGATTGAGATCAGGGCTCAGCGCATGTGGGTCATATCGATCCACACCTATGAAGGATTCCCGTTGCTGCTTCGTCATATTGATCGATTGCCATTTCCTTCTCGCCGCAAGGAGCTTCCAACGTTGTCCATCATAACTCACACGTTCTCAGAGCGATCACCCGACGAACTTCCTGAACCCGCATACAATGACGATCTGGCGGAGTTGGACTTGGCCATGATCACAGTCATGCGAGACCGCCGAATCGGTTCGCCCGTGCTGATTGAGACGTTCGGAGGAAAGTGCATTTACTATCACTACGTTGTTGATCGCCACAGCGCAAAGCGACAATTCCAGAAAGCTAGACTTCTCTTTCCAGATGAGATGATTGATTTTGACACCCGGGAGGATCCCGAATGGGGTTTCATTGATCGCTATGCGAAGAACTACTTTCCATAGCAGATTGTCTAGAGCATGACTATTGAGCAGACCATTGGCCAGACAAAGGCGAATAAGGCGCGGCTGGACAACCGCTGGGGCTGCTATGTTGGCCATGCTTTCCATAACTTTAGCCCTCCTGCCGTCTCCACGCTCACCCCCGCTCCAGCGGTGCCATCGCTTAGAGGTTCGACAAGACAATGAAGAGTTCGCGCTACATGCTACCAATCGTTGCGTTGGCGCTTTTTCCATCTGCCGCATCGGCCAATGCGGGAACACCCCTAATGTGGGCATCCATGCTTCACTTGGCGATCGGGAATGCCATTATTGGAATCCTTGAGGGATTGTTACTCGCATGGATGTTTAAGTGCTCAAAGCGGAAGGCGATTTTGACCCTGATTGTGGCAAATTACGCATCTGCCTGGGCTGGAGGTTTATTCGTTGTCGGTTACTTGGCCGCCCTGCCGGACATTACGATTCATACACTCCAGTATTGGTTTCTGGTTTTCGTTATTGTTGCTTTTATCGTCACGCTCCTGATTGAACTCCCCTTCTTCTGGTTCGCTCTGCGTCCACAAAATTATTCTTGGCGAAGAGCCTTAGTTGCAACCCCAGTGATCCATGGGATCAGTTACGTGTTGCTTTTTGGCTGGTATTGGATGGCGAGTGGAACTTCGATGATCACTAGACTCGAAGTAGTGCCAATGGATGAGATGGCGATTTCGGAGCCTCATTTACTCTACTTCATATCCCGAGAAGGCAATCAGGTTTTACGCATGGATATCGGTGATTCTAGTGCCCCTCAGCCTATTTCAGAATTAACAGCGCATCACCGGAATGATCGTCTCTTCGTTCGTCCACGTGATGAATCAGGTTTTGACCTTTTCGTTTACCTCGATTCGGAGGATGGGGGCGCTGAGACAGAATCACGGATTTTGGAGGACTTTTCAGAGCAAGCCCCTGTTGAGTGGCGCATTGCTGAAGGACATTCTGAAAAGGCCGAGGGTTCGTGGTTCAACTTTGGCCCGGTTCCCGCCATCGGCCCACAATCCAACTGGGCGTTCCGAACCGGTTTTTGGCCGACCGAGGGAATAAGCGGAAAGAACGAGAAGACAGGGGAAGAGGTGCACTACGCCCTTGAGCTTCCGTTTGCAGCTTGGCCAGTGCGCAACGCTACCCAAATTGCAGGCGATTACGTTGTTACACAGCTAGGCGACGATCAGATTTGCTTGATGCATTTGGAATCTGGAAGAATTGCCCTCTTAGCCCGAGGCAAGGGGCCAATCGTTGCAAAACCACAAACGTCGAACAAGGCAGTCGACTCAACGGCTACCCGCGTCGCGCCTCCTGCAGAGCAGGAGACGCACCACGGGCAGCCGTGAGTCACCTTTGGACGTTGACATCGCACTTCACATCGTGGTTGGCCTCGGGTGTTTCATATTCTTTTGGCTCGCCAGCCATAGCGCTTCCGAGAGGGATGTTTGGCCGCAGCTGATTGCAGTAGGTCTTGGATGTGCGATCACCGCCTTTGTGATTTCGTTTCCAGGCCGAAGGCTGATCTGCTCGAGCTGCCCCAAGTCAATGGCGGCCTCGGCATTTTCCCTTGGCTTCATCTTCAGCACATTGATCTCCATACTCAGTTGGTTTGACGATGACGGATTGTGGAAGGTCCCAGCGTTTTGGTTTCCGATCACAATGGCTGTTTTTGCTCTATCATATTGGGGGAGCACGGTCGGTTCCATAGAACTTTCACGACGCGAACGAAACAAGTCTTGAGGTGATCCGCTTGACTACCGGCTAGACGTTCAAGCACGTCTATCCATCCGCTCTTTCCCGCCAGATTCTCAAACACACTAAAGTCATCTCCTTCGATCCAGACTCCAATGCTCGACTTCCGCTCGGATGGCAAATCGGCATCGCCTCCGCCCGCTTGAATTTGGGACGCGCGCAGCGCATCCCTACCGTTTGTTTTCGAAAGAGCGGCAGAGGTGGGCAGAGACTGTGTTTTTGGTTCAAGGTGCGCCCTCATCGCCGTGATGGTTTGCAAATGATGAAGAGGACCCGAGCAGGTGCCCCCCTTTAAGCGATGGGGTAGAGCTTGCGAGTTTAGGATGATTTCGCTTGCATGGGGTGGGGGTTGGATGTTCCGCTTGGGATTAAGAAGATGAACTTGCGGCGGCAACTCCAGGACATTGGTTCGATGGGAACAAGTTTATGGGGTCATGCTCGCGATTTTCTGGCGACCAATCAGATTGAGCCGCTGATGCTGCCGCGCCATTTGCGGGGCTACCGGAAGGCGGATTTGAAAGCGGATTCGCGGGCGGGATTGACGACGGCGCTGCTGGCGTTTCCACAGGCGATGGCCTTTGCAGTGGTGGCGGGGTTGCCGCTGGTTTATGGGATCACCTGTTCGGCGGTGGCGGCGCTGGTGGCACCTTTGTTCAGCAGTTCGCGGCACACGATCCTGGGGCCAACGAATGCGACGGCGTTCATGATTTTCTCGTTCTTTGCGGCCAATCCGAGGATGGAGCCGGTGGAGCAGATGCCGATGCTGGTGTTTTTGGTGGGGGTGTTGCTGATGCTGGGATCGGTGTTGAGGGTCGCGGATCTGGCGCAATACATCAGTCGGACGGTGATGGTGGCTTACATCACCGGGGCGGCGGTGCAGATGATGGTGAATCAGTTGGTGCCGGCTTTGGGGGTGCAGATGGGGGATGGGCTGGCGCCTCGCACTTTCCTTGGGACGCTTTATCGGGTGGTGACAGAGATTCCGGCACTGAATTGGGCGAGTTTGTTGCTGACAGTGTTTTCGGTGGCGGGGTATTTTGGATTGAAGCGGTTGCGTCCGAACTGGCCACGTTTTGCGATGGTGCTGGTGGCGTCGTCTTTGCTGGGGCTGTTGTTGAGCCGGCTGCATGCGCCGGTGGCGACTTTTTCAGAAGGGGTTTTTGATTGGGGCGACATGATTCCGCCGTTTCCGGATTTTACTTCGTGGAATGCGGCGGCGCAGTTCAGTCAGTTGTTTGGGGTGGCGGTGGCGGTGGCGTTTGTGTCGATGCTGGAAAGCAATGCGATGGCCAAGTCCCTGGCGTCGAGGGCAAACTACCGCGTGGATGGCAATCAGGACATGTTCAGTCTGGGGGCGTCGAATCTCGCGTGTGCTTATTTGAGTGGAATGCCGGCCAGCAATTCGCTGACACGGTCGGCTTTGAATTATGAGAGCGGAGCGAGGACGCCGATGTCGAGCATGATCAGTGGCGCGCTTTGTCTGGTTGGGGCGTTGGTGTTGGGACCGTTTATTCAATATGTGCCCAAGTCGGTGCTGGCGGCGTTGGTGATTTGTGTGGCGCTGTCGTTGATCAGCAAGCGCCAAATCCGGATTTGCATGCGGTCGACGAAGTCGGATGCGGTGGTGTTTGTGGTGACGTTTGCAGCGACGTTGATGGTGCCGTTGCATGTGGCGATTTTTACGGGCATTGGGTTGTCGGTGATGTTGTATATCCGCAAGGCGAGTCAGCCTTCGCTGGTGGAGTATACTTTCAATCAGGAAGGCAATCTGGCGGAGCTGGAGAATGCGGACCGGCAGCATCCATCGATCTCGATTGTGCATGTGGAGGGCGATTTGTTTTTTGGGGCGGCGGAGTTGTTCCGGACGCAGATTCAAAGGACGTGTTCCGATCCCAATCTGCGGATCATCATTTTGAGGCTGAAAAACGCGAGGCATCTCGACGCCACCAGCGTCATGGCGTTGGAGGAGTTGATCAAAGTGATGCGGTCGAATGGACGGGACCTGATCGTGAGTGGCGCGATGAAGGATGTCTACCGGGTGTTGCGGGATTCGGGGTTGATCGAGGTTCTAGGACGCGACAACATCTTCATGGGCAGCGCGGCCAATCCAAACATCTCAACCCGCAATGCGTTGAAGCGGGCGCAGGAAATTCTTGGGGTTAAAGAGGCAAACGTGCAGATCTACTACGATCCGCGGCATCAGGCGACGAAGGGCTAACATTGTTGGGCAAGAGGGAGTCCGTCTTATCGGTGAACCCTGAGTTTCATACGATGAAACGTTGCGGCGAATCCTTGGCATGGGCAGTGCTCTGATGAATGGAAGTCATCTATATTTGCACCCAAACCTCAATCGAAAGGATTTGTCATCATGCTGAAAAGATATCTGCTTAAAGTCGGTCTCACCATGTCCCTCGCGCTTGCCTGCTCAGCATTTCACGCGATGGGTGCCCCTTTGAAAATCGGATATTCAGACTGGCCGGGTTGGGTGGCCTGGGAGATTGGCATCAAAAAAGGCTGGTTCAAGGAAGCGGGGGTTGAGGTGGAGTTTGTGTGGATGGATTACGTGAAATCGATGGAGGCTTATGCGGCCGGTCAGTTGGACGGCGTGACGATGACCAACGGCGACGCCTTGGTCACGGGAGCTACTGGGAAACCTTCGGTGGCAATTGTGATCAATGACTTTTCGAACGGAAACGACATGATTGTGGCGAAGCCGGGGATCGAGTCGTTGAAGGACATGAAGGGCAAGACCATTGCGCTGGAAGAGGGATTTGTGGAGCACCTGTTGTTGCTGAAGGGCCTTGAGTTGAATGGAATGGCGGAAGGCGACATCACGATCAAAAACACGCCGACCAACAGCACCCCCCAGGTGTTTGCTTCCGGTGAGGTGGATGCGATCGGGGCATGGCAACCGAATTCGGGGCAGGCGCTCAAGCTGGTAGCGGGATCGAAGGCGATCTTCACTTCCAAGGATGTTCCCGGATTGATTTATGATGCGCTGTATGTGGATCGCGACAGCCTGAAAAGTCGTCGTGAAGAGTGGCTGAAGGTGGCCAAGGTGTGGAACAAAATTGTCGAATACATGGCGGATGACGACAATCTTGATGATGCACTGGAAATTCTGGCGGGTCGTGTGGGAGTCACTCCTGCGGAATATGAGCCGTTGCTTGCCGGAACCAAGCTGTTAAGTGCTGAAGAGGCGCTAAAAGTGTGGGAGAAAGCGGACGGTTTGGGGTCGATCTATGGATCTTCAAAAGTGGTGGATGACTTCAATGTGAAGTTTGGGGTGTATGCCAAACCCGCAGATATCGCCGCTTACATCGACCCTTCCATCGCGAAGGAAGCGTTGGGCAAATAGGCAGCTTGGATGGCAAACCCCACCCACCCTCTCCTGTTGTGGCGACTTCTTCTGGCAGACATTGGTTTGGGGTCCGCAAGGATTTGGATCAGCAGCGCAGTTCGCTGTTGATGGCGCTGTCCTTTTTGCTGCCGCTGCTGATTTGGTGTATCGCCTCCTACGGCCCCTGGTGGGAGGTGGCTCACCAAGTGCAGATCTCTGCGGAAAGTCCGCGTTTGCAGAGCATCTACATTGTGGGCAACCGGCTCGAACCGGGAACCTGGGAGGAGTTTCAAAACGCCATCAAGCTGGACAATGAAGAGATCTTGAAGGCGAAAGAAAGCCGGACGCCATTGGAAAGCAGCACGCGGCAGAACAAGAAGGTGCTGCGGCAAATTTATCAACCTGCCATGATCAATGGCTGGCTGGCACGCGGTCAGGAAACGGATGATGAGGCCATTCGACAAGTATGGTTGAAACTGGCGGCGGGGGAGCTGACGGCAGGCAGACAGGAGATCTCCAGTGAGAACCTCGAGATCGTCAAGGAGAACGCGAAACTTTTGCAGGCATCAGGTGCAGAGTGGCCGACGCAATCATTGTTGAAATTGTTGCCTGAGGCATCGGAGGAAGTGGCGAGGCCGGTGTATCTGGTGCCGCCGGATGTGGTGGCGACGTCGTTCTGGAAAGGCATTACGGCAACCAAGCCGGAGGCGACCGAATCTGGGGATGAGGGGGCGATGAAGAAGACCTTGCTGGAGAGATATGCAGAGTCGTGGCGAACGATTGTGCTGGGGTTTTTGCTGGCGATCGTGATCGCGGTGCCGCTAGGCTTGCTGGCGGGGACTTATGATTTTTTCTCCAAGCTGTTTGAGCCGTTCGTGAATTTTTTCAGTTACATGCCGGCTCCGGCTTTCGGGGTGGTGTTGATGGCGATCTTCGGGTTGGATTCTGGTCCGAAGATCATGCTGGTGTGTTTGGGCACTTTGCCAGGAGCGGTGTTGATGCTGGCAAAAACGACGCGGCGGCTTGATGGGGCATTGCTGGAGGCGGCGCAAACCTTGGGGGCGAATCAGCGTCAGATGCTGGCGAATGTGGTGGTGCCGGGAGTGTTGCCGAATTTATACAATGACTTGAGGCTCCTATTCGGCACGGCCTGGACCTGGTTGGTGATTGCGGAGTTGCTTGGGTTTAAAAGCGGACTGGCTGAGGTGATCGATACCCATGGACGACGGTTTCAATTTGAGATCGTTTATCCTGCGATTTTGATGATTGGGCTCTCGGGTTTCATTATGGATCAATTGCTCGGATTTTTAGGACGGTTTTTCTTTCCATGGGTCGACCAGCCTGCGCAGGGTTTCTTGGCTTCGATCTCCAGCAAGATTGCCGGTGGTTTGCGTCGTTTGACGGCAACCAAAGAAGCAGCACCAACCGCCACCGCGGCCATCGAAGCAGAAGAGGCCGCCAAGGCAGCCCTGACTTTGCAAAGCACCGAGCCTCCTGAAGAACCTGAAGAAGAATCCGAGGCCACGCTTGGTGCCGTCGCGAAAAAATCTGAGCCATGATTGCCACCGTTTCCTATCACGAACAGTCTCCCGCCGTCAAAGCTCGGTTCGACCGCTTGAAAGCGCGTCCGCATTTGCTGGAAATATCGGGGCTGTATAAACGCTTTCAGTCAAAGGCGGGGGAGGTGACGGCGTTGCAAAACATCAATTTGAATGTGCATCGGCGTGAGTTCATGTGCGTGCTGGGTCAGTCGGGCTGCGGCAAGTCGACGTTGATCCGAATCCTGGCAGGTCTGGAGACGCCCAGCGAAGGTCAGGTGCTGGTGGATGGCAAGCCGGTCACGGGGCCTGGACGCGATCGGGGCATGGTGTTTCAAAGTTACTCGTTGTTCCCCTGGTTGTCGGTGAAGGAGAACGTGATGTTTGGTCCGCGCATGGCGGGCAAGGATCGCAGCACCAATGAGGCCGAGGCACGGCAGTGGCTGGCGCTGGTGGGCCTCGATAAGTTTGAGGATTCGTATCCGCATCAGTTGAGCGGCGGGATGAAACAACGGGCGGCGATTGCTCGCGCGCTGGCGAATGGTCCGCGCATCCTGTTGATGGACGAACCGTTTGGGGCGCTTGATCCACAGACGCGTCAGCAAATGCAGGCTTATCTTCTGCAGATTTGGAAAAACATCGACATCACCATTTTCTTCATCACGCATGATCTGGACGAGGCGATTTTTTTGTCGGATCGCATTCTGGTGCTGGACCCGAGACCGGGAAGGGTGAGGGAGATTGTCGAAGTGCCAGTGCCGCGTCCGAGAGACCATGAACAATTGCGTTCCCCTGAGTTCCTGGCGACGAAACGTCATCTGGAAACGATCATTCACCCAGAGGACACGCATGAAAAACCGCAGTTGGACAAGCTGCCGATGCTGCGCATGACAGAAGCGGGGGATGATGTGGAGTGAGTCGATGGTATGAGCATATGACCGTTAAACCGCAATCGTCATACTATTCTTGTAAAGAGTATGACGAGAGGAGTTTCGGTGTTACTTTAGGTCATGCCAGTCACATCGCCTACACCACCACCGACGGAAGTCAGCGTCAGCTCCCGGCAAAGCGAAAATGTTCAGCGGATCACCATCTCGTTGCCCGACGAGTTGTTTCGTCAGTTCGAAAACATGCTGGAGGAACGTGGTTTTGCCAATCGTTCCCAGGCAATCTCGGAGATCTTGAATCAGCACATTTCAGACTACTACAGCTTCAAGGGCAATCGTGTGATGGCGGGGACCCTGACCTTGCTTTACGAACATCGCAAACCTGGCTTGATGCAGCAGCTGGCGGACATTCAGCATCATCATGTGAACGAGGTGATCAGTTCTTTCCGGGTGTTGCTGGAAAATCATCACACCATGGATGTGATCCTGATGCAGGGACCGGCGAATGTGTTGCGTGCGATCACCAATCGTTTTCTTGCCTGCAAAGGCGTGCAGGCGGGGCGGCTCAATCTGACGCGCACGGTGATGCCTCCAATTCACGCGAAGCATGGCGGTGTCGAAGCGTCCACGGCGGAAGCTTGATTTAGTTTAATTCAATTTACGGATCGATTTGTCACATGAGTTTAGATTCTCCCATTTTTCAACTTGAGCTGGAAGGCGCGGGGATGTGGTCCCGCGTCATCGGGCGCAATAAGACTCTGCGTCTGACCGACTTGGAAGGCGGGGCGAATGTCGGGATGATGTTGTATCATGCCACGGAACGGCATGAGCGCTACAACATGCCCGACACCTTGAAGGGTCAGCACATTTTTTATCTGCGTGCACCGTATTGTCTGCACTCCGACATGGGCCGATTGATGGCATCAATCACCAAAGACACGGTGGGCTGGCATGATACGGTTTGTGGTGCGAGCGATGCGGAGTCGGTGCTTCAGCAGTTTGGCGAAAACAACTACCAGAAATCGCGGAACGAATTTTATCGCAATGCGCGGGAATGTTTTTTGATTGAACTGTGCAAGTGGGGATTGGGGGAGCGCGATTGGATTCCGAACTTGAACTGGTTCAGCAAGGTGGTGGCGGATGAAGAGGGGAAGCTGAGTTATGTTGCTGGGAATTCGAAGGCGGGCGACCTGGTCGAACTGAGATTTGAGATGGACACATTGGTGGTGTTGAACACCTGTCAGCATCCGTTTGATCCGGCGATGACTTATCAGCCCAAACGGGTCAGGCTGGAGGTGTTTGCCAATGATCCGCCGATGGATGGAGATGCCAGTTTGATGGTGAGACCGGAAAATGCCAGGGCCTATCAGAATACCAAAGATTTTTACCTTTTAAGCGAATGATCGAGTCGACTTATCAATCAACCCATGCGGTGCATGACGAGGTGGTGCTCGCGGGCGATCACTGGGTGCATGAGATCAAGGCGGGACAAACGTTTCGCATTGAAGACCTGGAGGGGAATCAGGCGGCGGACACGCTGTTCTACAACGCGCATGATCCGGAAGAACGTTACAGCGCGAGCGACACGATTCGGGTGCAGCGGGCGTTGTATTTAAGCACGGGAACGAAGCTGATTTCCAATCGCGGGCGGACCATGTTGACCATCACGGCGGATACTTGTGGCAGACATGATACCCTGGGCGGGGCGTGTTCCAGGGAGAGCAATGTGATGCGGTATGCGTTTGATCGGGAACCGATGCATGCATGCCGGGACATTTTTATTCGCGGCATCCAGTGCTGGTGCCATGACATGAACAAGCGTGATCTTGCGTGCAACATCAATTTCTTCATGAACGTGCCGGTAACGCCGGAAGGTGGACTTAGTTTTGCGGATGGGGTTTCCGGTCCAGGGAGATATGTGGAGATGAAGGCGGAGATGGACGTGATGTGTTTGATCTCCAACTGCCCGCAGTTAAACAATCCGTGTAACGCCTACAACCCTACACCAGTGAGGGTTCTTCTATGGGAATGATCAGCTGGATCTATTTGCTGTCGGCGGCGGTGTTCGAGGCGATGTATGGCATTGGCCTGTATTACTCGAAAGGGTTTACCGTGTTATGGGCTTCGGTGTTTGCCGTCATCTCGGGCATCGCCACGACCATTCTGCTTGGCCTTGCGATGAAGGGTTTGCCGGTGGGTGTTTCTTTTGTGGTGTGGAGTGGACTGGCGGCGGTGGGAACGGCGATTTATGGGATGACCGTGCTGGGGGAATCGCATGGAGCGATACGCATCTCGATGATGTTGTTGATCCTGGCAGGGGTGGTGGGGCTGAAGTTCAGCAGCGCTTCATAGGTGGTTAAGTTTTTGAGTTCAATTTTTTAGATATCCATTATGTCATTTTCAAAAGTGCTGGTTGCCAATCGTGGTGAGATTGCCTGTCGTGTGATCCGGACCCTCAAGAAGCTGGGGATTCAGTCGGTGGCGGTGTATTCGGAGGCGGATCGTGAAGCGCCGCATGTGACGCTCGCGGATGAAGCTTATTTAATTGGTCCGGCGGCGGTTTCGGAAAGTTATCTGAGGTTTGAGAAGATCATTGCGGTGGCGAAACAGACCGGGGCCCAGGGGATTCACCCGGGCTATGGATTGTTGAGTGAGAATGCGGGCTTTGCGGAGGCTTGTGAGGCAGCGGGGATTGAGTTCATTGGGCCGACGCCGAGGCAGTTGCGGGTGTTTGGATTAAAACATTCGGCGCGTGAACAGGCGGTGACCTGTGGGGTGCCTTTGGTGCCGGGAACGGATTTGTTGAAGTCGGAAGAGGAGGCTTTGTCGGAGGCGGCGAGGATCGGTTACCCGGTGATGCTGAAGAGCACGGCGGGCGGTGGCGGGATTGGCATGCGGCGTTGTGATGATGCGGATGCGTTGTCGGCGGCGTTCGCTTCGGTGGTGAGGCAGGGGACGGCGAGCTTTGGAGACGGAGGCGTGTTCTTGGAGAAGTTTGTGGTGAATGCCCGGCACATTGAAGTGCAGATGTTTGGAGATGGAAAAGGAAGGGTGCTGGCGTTGGGTGAACGTGATTGTTCGACGCAACGGCGCAACCAGAAGGTGATTGAAGAGACGCCGGCTCCGAACATCACGGAAGAGATGCGGCAACGGCTTTGGTCGGCGGCAGTGAAGCTTTGTGAGTCGGTGAGTTATCGCTCTGCAGGAACGGTGGAGTTTGTTTACGATGCGGATGTCGACGACTTTTATTTTCTCGAAGTGAACACTCGTTTGCAGGTGGAACACACCGTGACAGAAGAGGTGACGGGGTTGGATCTGGTGGGTTGGATGGTGAGACTGGCGGGCGGCGAGGACCTGGCATTGGAATCGGTGGAGGTGAAGCGCAATGGTTGGGCCATGCAGGCGAGGGTGTATGCGGAAGATCCGAACAAGGATTTCCAACCTTCGAGCGGAGTGCTCACGCATGTGGCGTTTCCGGATGGGGTGCGCTGTGATGGTTGGATTGCTTCGGGCACGGAGGTGACGCCTTATTATGATCCCTTGCTGGCAAAGGTCATTGTGCATGCGGCTTCACGCGAAGAAGCGTTGGCGGCGATGTCAGCGGCGTTGCAGGGAACGACGCTGGCGGGGATCGAGACGAACTTGGAGTATCTCCGGCAGATCTTGAAGGATGAACTTTTTGTCAGCGGCAAGATGACCACGCGGGCGTTGGGCGGCTTTGTTTATCGTCCGCGCACATTTGATGTGCTGGCTTCGGGAACGATGACGACGGTGCAGGATTACCCTGGGCGCGTTGGTTACTGGGAGGTGGGGGTTCCGCCGTCAGGGGCGATGGATCCATTGGCGTTGCGGGTGGGGAACCGGCTGTTGGGAAATTCGGAGCGCTCCGCAGGTTTGGAGATGACGATGAGCGGTCCGACCTTGCGGTTCAATGTGGATACCTGGGTGTGTCTGACGGGCGCTTTGATGGCAAGCACGGTGGATGGCGCAGCGCTGGAGTTCTGGCGTCCAGTGAAGGTGAAGACAGGTCAGATTTTAAAGATCGGTCAGGCGAAAGGGACGGGCTGCCGTGCTTATTTGGCGATGGCGGGTGGCATTGACGTGCCGGACTATTTGGGCAGCAAGTCGACGTTTACATTGGGCGGGTTTGGCGGACATGCAGGGCGGGCTTTACGGGTGGGTGATGTGGTGCCGTTTGGTGAATCGGGTGAGGTCATGGTGGATGCGTCGGTGACAGCGCCGAGTTACTCGCATGAGTGGGAGATCGGGGTGTTGTATGGTCCACATGGGGCACCGGAATTTTTCAAGGAGGAGGACATGGAGATGTTTTTCTCGCAAGCCTGGGAGGTGCATTTTAATTCGGCGAGAACCGGTGTTCGATTGGTGGGTCCGAAGCCGAAGTGGGCACGCAGTGATGGTGGGGAGGCGGGGTTGCATCCGTCGAACATTCATGACAACGCGTATGCGATTGGGGCGGTCGATTTCACGGGGGACATGCCGATCATTCTTGGGCCGGATGGACCGAGTTTGGGGGGATTTGTTTGTCCAGTGGTGGTGGTGCAGGCGGAGCTGTGGAAACTGGGGCAGTTGCGTCCGGGCGACACGGTGAAATTCGTGCCGGTGGCAGTGGAAACGGCGCGTGAGATGGAACTGGCGCAGGAGTCGGCGATTGAAAAATTGACCTCTCTTGATTTGGAGTTGTTGCCGTTGGCGGAGATTCCGAAGAAGAGCGCGGTGTTGTTTATGTTGCCCGCGAAAGATGATCAGCCGGATGTGGTGTTTCGTCCTGCGGGAGATCATTATCTGTTGGTTGAGTTCGGACCGCTGGAGTTGGATATCTTTTTGCGGTTTTGGGTGCATGCGGTGTATCTGAAATTGAAGGAACTGGGGTTGGAAGGGGTGGTTGATTTGACGCCGGGGATCCGGTCGTTGCAGATTCATTTTGATGCCAGGCTGCAATCGCATGAGTCGATGATGAAGGCGGTGGTGGAGATTTGCGAGACGCTGCCCGCGGTGGCTGACATGGAGGTGCCGGCTCGGGTGGTGCATTTGCCGTTGTCTTGGGATGATCCTTCGACGCGTGAGGCGATTCAGAAGTATATGGATTCGGTGCGGGCAGATGCGCCCTGGTGTCCGAGCAACATTGAATTCATTCGACGGATCAATGGACTTGAGTCGGTGGACGAGGTGATGCGGATGGTTTTTGAGGCGAGTTATCTGGTGCTGGGATTGGGGGATGTTTATTTGGGGGCTCCGGTGGCGACGCCGATGGATCCGAGGCATCGACTGGTCACAACGAAATACAATCCGGCCCGGACATGGACTCCACAGAATGCAGTGGGGATCGGCGGGGCGTATATGTGTGTCTATGGCATGGAGGGGCCGGGTGGGTATCAATTTGTTGGACGCACGGTGCAGATGTGGAATCGTTATCAAGTCACCGAGAGTTTTATCGAAGGGCAGCCTTGGTTGTTGAGATTCTTTGATCAGGTGCGGTTCTATCCGGTGACGGCGGAAGAATTGGTGCAGTTGCGGATCGATTTTCCTCAGGGACGTTTTGTGCCGAAGATTGAGGAGACCAGGTTCAAACTGGGTGATTACGAGGCGTTTCTTGAGAAGGAATCGGAGAGCATTGAGGCATTCAGGAACAAGCAGCAAAAGGCTTTTGGTGAAGAACGTCAGCGATGGGAGGAGGCAGGCATCAATGTCGCGGCGACGATTGAAGAAGTCGTGATTGCGAATGATGAGGTGGCGCTGGCGGACAACGAGCTGGCGGTGCAGAGCGAGGTGGCAGGGAATCTGTGGAAACTCAATGTTGGAGTGGGGGATCAGGTGGAGGCGGGTCAGACCGTTGCCATTGTTGAGGCCATGAAGATGGAGATTCATGTGAACAGCCCTGTTACGGGCAAAGTGACGCGGGTCACTGGCAGGGAGGGGCAGTCAGTTTCGCCGGGACAGACGATGGTGGTGATTGCGTCTTGATCGAAGCAAGGATGTCTTGTCGGTTCTTGACGCTTGCGCGCCGGAGGTCCTGAGCAATGGTGCGAAATGAGTAAGTTTTCATTTGTCGCGCTTTTGCTGGGGTTGGTGGTCGCTTTGTCTGCCTGTGGAGAGGGCGGTCCGAAGGGGCCGAAGCTTGTCCATGGCCCAAGCTTGGAGGAGCGTGCGGATGGATTGTTTTATGAAAAAGGGGCAGAAAAACCGTTCACGGGAACTCAGAACAAGGTGGACAAGGAGAGTGGCAAATTGAGGGCGGAGACCCAGTTTGAGAACGGTCAGAAACATGGATGGGACCGCCGTTGGTATCGAGACAATCTGGATCAGATGCATCGTCAGTGGCTCTGGGTGCGTGGCGAACCGGCGTTCTTTTGGTCGTGGTGGCCCAACGGAGTGATGAGGGAGCTTGCATCGCAACGGTCAGGCAAGGAATTTGGCCGGGCGGACATTGCTTATGGGAGCTATGTAAAGTGGTTTGACAGTGGAAAGATTCAGTTCAAAGCGCGTTATGATGAGAAGTTTTTCTGGCAGGGGCATGTGCTCGATTACAATGATGCGGGTCAGTTGATGTGGGATGGAGAATTCAAGGATGGAGTTTTCGTGAAGGGGATCAGACCGCCTGAAGGGAGCGGAGAGGTGAAGAAGGTGACGCCCCCGCCTGCCGATGCACCGGAAGAGGAGTGAGTGCAGCTGGTCAATTGAGCGGCACCAGGCATCTGTAAATGTCACATTGGCGATGTTGCACAGGGGGGATGGCGTGTGTTACGAATTTGTCACACACCAACCAACCAAGTGATTCATCGGGGTGACCCCGTCTGATGATCCTACAACACGCAGAATTGATCATGAGTAACAAGAAAAAGTCGCCAGCGGATAAAAAAGTGGCGAAAACTGAACCCGTAGCGGTCGCCAATGTGGCGGATGCCGAACTTCTGCTGGCCGAAAAAATTGAACTGGCTGAGCAAGCCAAAGAGGGGCTAAAGAAGGCAAAGAAAACGCTTAAGGACGCCAAGAAATCGGCGAAAGAGGCGGAAAAAAACCTGAAGGAAGCGAGCCGCTCTCAGAAAAAGAAAGTGGCGACTTCCAAAAAGAAAGCCGCCAAAACGGCGAAGCCAAAAACGAAGCCCAAAACTCAATCCAAACCAAAACCAAACGCAAAAGCGCCGAAGTCCGCCGAAGCGGACAAAGAGTAGTGTTTCACCGGTTGCTCAGAGATGAAGATGCTTTGCGCAACTGATCTGAATTTCAGTAAACCTGTGGGACAATGAGTTCCTCAGGCACTGGTTTGCGGTGGTAGTCGTCGTGCCGCTCACGCGAAGGAAGTTGAATGAGCGGGCGGGTGACTTCGGTGTAAGGCACCTTGCTGAGAAGATGGGCGATGCAGTTGAGTCGGGCGCGTTTTTTGTCCACGGCGGGCACCACGACCCAGGGGTTTTCGGGCAGGCTGGTGCGTTCGAGCATGATCTCCTTGGCCTTGGTGTAGTCCTCCCAGCGCCGGCGGCTTTCGAGGTCCATGGGGCTGAGTTTCCAATGTTTTAGTGGGTCAAGAATGCGGCTCTGGAAACGGAATTCCTGTTCATCATCGGTGATGGAGAACCAGTATTTCACCAACTGGATGCCGGAACGGGTGAGCATGTTTTCGAACTCGGGAACCGAACGGTAAAACTCTTCGGACTCCTCTTCCGTGCAGAATCCCATCACGCGTTCGACGCCGGAGCGGTTATACCAACTGCGGTCGAAGAGGACGATCTCGCCAGCGGCGGGGAGGTGGGCGACGTAGCGTTGGAAATACCACTGGGTGCGTTCGCGTTCGGTGGGCGCGGGGAGGGCGGCCACGCGGCAGACACGGGGATTGAGGCGTTGGGTGATGCGTTTGATGACGCCGCCTTTTCCTGCGGCATCGCGACCTTCGAAGAGAACGACCAGCTTGTGTTTGGAGTGCATCACCCAGTCCTGCAGTTTGACCAGTTCGCATTGCAGGCGAAGGAGTTCGCGGAAGTAGAAGCGACGGAAGTTGGAATCGGCCTCGCTGGCGGCGGGATCGCCGGGTGGAAATCCGGCGAGGTCGTCGAATTCCATTTCCAGTTCTTCATCAAAGCTGTCGATGGCCTCAGCGTGGAGGCGGGCAAACATTTCCTGGTCGATGGGTGTCGTCATGGGTGCAACATGAGCGAATCAGCGGAGGATTGCTTGTGACGTTTTTGTTGCAGGAGATGCGGATTGCAGAGGCTTGGGTGGAGGAATCTGCTTGCGAAGACGGGGTTTTGCTCAAGGATGGAGGTTCATCCCATTTTTGATCTGCTTTGACGACCACCTACGAAATCACCAATATTTTCGAAACCGAAGCTGACGCGCAATCGCTTCTTTATGCACCTCCGGCGAAACCGCTGCATTTTCGCAAGTCGATGCGCTATGTCTTTGATTATGAGGGGGGTGAATCGGCTCTGGATGCTTTTGTTCACGAGGTGCTTGTGGACCGAATCAGTCAGAAGTCGCACAAGGACAGCGATCCCTTGTGGAGCGGATCGGCATTCATTTTGGATTATGGCATGAAGGGCGGGGCCCTGGATTTGGAGAAGGAGGCGATATTGAGCTATTATCGAAAGTTGGAGAATCCGGGGTTTGAGTTGAAGAAACTGGCGTTGCGGACGCGGATCTATGTTTTTGGTGAAGGGGCTGATCCAGCGGTGTTTGAGCGGGACATCGTGAATCCGGCGGTGCAGAATTCGGAAGTGTTGCGGGCTGCGTGAGTAAACATCGATTAATGGCTTGGGTTGAATAAAGACAACACATCGACCATCATAGCCGTCATGATAAGCCAAACACGTTGGTTGAGAGTCGGGATTTTTTGTGTGACGTTTTGGAGTGTGGTCAGCGCGATTTCAGCCGAGCCAGTATTGCTGAAAGTAGGGGACCCGGATCGGGCGGCGATCCTGAAGGTGGTGAAATCGCTGCCTCTGGTGACGGGCATGGCGAAAGATCTGGGCAAAGACATTTTGATGAACGAGGTGTTTGTGCAAAAGGGCGGGGAGTGGGCGTGGTTTTCTGCCCAACCAGAGACGAGGGACAAGAGCTGGATGGGGGAAGGATTGCTGTATTTGTTGCGCAAGAAAGAGGGAAAGTGGTCGATCATGACGGGGATTCCTGAGGAGGTGATGACGGCGGATGATGCGGATGCGGCTTACACCACGTGGCGGCAGGGATTGTTGAAGAAGTATCCGACGCTGCCTGCGGGGGTGGTGCCGGTGCAATGAGGTGCGCGGAGGGTGATTCTGATGGCTTTTCGTTGACCGGAGGGCGTGGCGTGGCATAGGGGATAGGCTCGCGTATGTTCACTTCCAAAGCCGTTTTTCGACACGTTCCGATCCTCAACCTGAATGCCGAGGAATTGCTGGCGCTGAGCCAGAAGTTGAAGCTGAGCCTTTCGAAGGAGGACATGCTGGCGGTGCAGGCAATTTTCGCTGAGGAGAAGCGGGAGCCGACGGATGTGGAACTTGAGGTGATTGCTCAGACCTGGAGTGAGCATTGCAAACACCGGATTTTTGGGGCGAAGATCACCCACACGATTGATGGCAAAACGGAGGTGGTGGACAGTTTGTATAAAACTTATGTCCGAGATGTGACGGGTCGGATTCGTGAGAAGAAACCGGATTTTGTGTTGTCAGCTTTTGTAGACAACGCGGGTTTTGTGAAGCTGGACGATGAACTGGCGGTGTGTTTGAAGGCGGAGACGCACAACCACCCGAGTGCGATTGAACCTTATGCCGGAGCCAACACTGGGTTGGGCGGGGTGATCCGGGATATTCTCGGGGCGGGCAAAGGGGCGAAACCGGTGGCGTCATTGGATGTATTTTGTTTTGGTCCGCCGGACACGAAGCAGGAAGACATCAAAGCCAAGGACGTGATCCATCCGCTGGGCGTCATGCGCGGGGTGGTTCGTGGAGTGCGGGATTATGGCAATCGCATGGGCATTCCGACGACGAGCGGAGCCATTCAGTTTGACGATACCTACATTTACAATCCGCTGGTGTTTTGCGGAACGATGGGGGTGATTCCGATCAAGGACATTGAGAAGGAGGTAAAGCCGGGGCATTTGCTGATCGCCGCAGGCGGACGGACTGGCAAGGATGGACTGAAGGGGGCAACTTTCTCGAGTGTCTCGCTGACGACTTCGAGTCATGAAGAAGACCAGACGGCAGTGCAGATTGGCAACCCGATTGAAGAAAAGAAGGTGGCCGACTTTATTCTTGCTGCGCGTGAAAAAGGCTTGATTCAGTTTGTGACCGATTGCGGTGCAGGTGGTTTTAGCAGTGCTGCCGGGGAAATGTTGAGCGAGGTGGGTGGGGAAGTCTGGTTGGAAAATGCGCCATTAAAGGTGGGAGAGATGGAAAGCTGGCAGGTGTTCATCAGCGAGAGTCAGGAGCGGATGGTGATGGCGATTGAGGAAAAGGATCTGCCAGAGATGCAAAAGCTGGCGGACATTTTTGAAACCGAAATCTGCATACTTGCCAAGGCAGATGGCACGGGAATTCTGACGGTGAAGCATCACGGCGAGGTGGTTTGCCGGTTGGACAACAAGCATTTGCATGAGGCTCCGCGCCGTCACATGACGTCGGAATGGAGCACTGAGGTGGGCAGTGGGGTGGAGTTTGAATTGGACTATGGTTTTGAGAATGGGCCGGAGTCGGGTAACCAAATTTTGAAAGCTCTGCTGGCAGATTTTGCGATTGTTTCACGTGAACCGATCATTCGTGAATATGACCACGAGGTGCAGGGCAACACGTTGCTGAAACCACTGGCAGGCGCGAGTGGTGATGCGCCCCAGGATGGATCGGTGATCCGCATTCATGGCAGCGAACAACTGGTGGCTCTGTCCGTGGCGCTCCTGCCCGAGTGGGGCAAGACGATGCCTCATCTGATGGGTCGGGCAACGGTGGACGAATGCGTGCGGCAGCTGGTGGCGATGGGGGCCAATCCGGAGCGGATTGCCATTTTGGACAATTTCTGTGTGGGCAATCCGGATGCACCAGAAGAGCTTGGGGCTCTGGTGGAAACGACCAAGGGCATGGCGCAAACGGCAGAGATTTATGGCGCGCCGTTTGTTTCGGGCAAGGATTCGTTCTACAACTACTTCAAGACGGATGAGGGGCCGGTATCGATTCCGGTGACCTTGCTGGTGAGTGGGTTTGGTATCATGGAGGACTCGAAACACATCGTGGGATCGAGCATTCGCAAGGTGGGGAGCAAGTTGTTCCTGTTGGGTCAGGCTTCGAGTGGTCTGGCGGGCAGTGTGTTGGCACGGGTGCTGGTCAAAGGGTCGGCCGAGGGCGATGAAGAGGCTCTGGAGTTCACGCAAGGGCCGGTGTTTGAGGAAGCAACGTCGCTGGAAGACTATCGCCGTTATTATGAGTTGGTGCGCAAGGGAGTGATTCTATCGGCTCACGACGTGAGTGAAGGTGGTCTTGCTGTGGCGCTGGCAGAAATGGCGTTCTCGGGCAAGTCAGGCATCGCGGTGGATCTCGCGGACATTCCTACCTTGGACGATACGCCACCTGCAGAGCATTTGTTTGGTGAAACACCTGGACGGATTATTTTTGAAGTCGATCCGGAGAAGGCGGCTTTTGCATCCGAGTTGGGCTTTACTCTGATCGGTGAGACCACCGACGAAAAACGTCTATTGATCACCAACGGCGACATGGACTTCATTGATGCGCCGATGGAGGAATTGAAACCTTTGTGGAAGGACGGTCTGAAAGCTTTTTATTGATGTTGATCGATTTTCCCAAGCTCACCATTTCAAAAATTTCTCAAACGAAACGACATGTCCATCGCTCCCAAAGCTCTTCTGCTAAAATTTCCCGGCACGAACTGTGATGCCGAAACCGCTCTTGCGTTGCAGGAGGTGGGATTTGAGACGCAGGTCCTGCCAAGCGCACTGTTGGAACCCGAATCGCTGGAGGGCATCCAACTGGTGGTGTTCTCGGGCGGATTCAGCTATGGCGATTATGTGATGTCCGGTCGTTTTGCGAAACTCACGGCAAAAGAAAAGCTCGGCGATGGTCTGAAAAAGTATGTTGAAAAGGGTGGCTATGCGCTTGGCATTTGCAATGGCTTTCAAATTTTGACCCAGATGGGATTGTTGCCCGAGGGAAGTTTGATTCACAACACCAGTGGCCGGTTTATCTGCCGCTGGGCGGGGTTGAAAAAGAATGCGCAGAGCCCTTATCTCAGTGAACTGCCTGATGAATTCGAACTTCCGGTGGCGCATGCGGAGGGCCGCTTTGTCGGGATGGATGATGTGGCGGGTGACTATGTAAAAAACGGGCAGGCTGCGCTTCTTTATGATGCCGATGTCAATGGGAGCAGTCATCAGATTGCCGGTTTGCAGGATGAGACGGGAAGAGTGTTTGGATTAATGCCGCATCCGGAGCGTTTCATGATAAAACAACATCACTACGATGCCGACTGGACAGGAGCCGAGCACGGCTGGGGGCACTACCTTTTCAAGAGCGTGCGGGCAGCGATTGGCTGATTCTTGATTCACCACCGGGTGGGACGTTCAATGCGCCCTGAATCAGAATCAGGGGACCATGATGGTGGTGCGGACATCGTTGACTCGGATCTGACAGGGGCCTGAGCGGACGGCACTTAGATCCAGGGTGACGATCCTTTCAAAAGGAACGAGGGCGAGCGTGGCGACCGCTGACTTCAATCGGGCGGTGGTGATGGTGATGACGAAGCCGTCGGGCGTTTTGGTTTGCTCGACTTGATGAATGGTGGTCGCGCCGTCATTTAACAGTCCGCGGATTGTCAATTGAGCTCGGGTGGGACCTGCGGTCAGAGGCTCAGCATTGACGCTTTCGACGATGGCGGTGCCGTAGGTGTAATCGCCAGCCGGCAATGGAACGGCGTCGGAGTAGTTTGGGGGAGGTGGAGAAGCGATGGGCGGTGCTGTCTGGCAGGAGCAGAGCTGGAGGACGACGATTGATGCGAGGCAGGTCGGCCATGGTGAGGCTGGATGGATGGAAGGCATAGGCGAATCGGGTGCTCTGAGATAAACGCAGTTAATGGCCAAAGACTTGGACAAATTACCGGCGTATTTTTCAAGTTTAGATTCACCGACAAAAAAACGCCCGGACTTTCGACCGGGCGTTTCATTCAAATGAGAATTGGGCAGAAGGGATCAAGCAAAAATCTCGGCGGCCACTTTGCCACGATCACCGACGGTGAACGGACGACCGGATGGCGACATGACCACTTCAGCAACGGGAAGTCCCATGGCGGCACCGATGGTGGCGATGAAATCCTGAACGGTCACTTGTTTGTCGGCGACTTCCTTTCCGTCCTTGTCAGAGGAGCCGTAGACGAAGCCACGTTTGACACCGCCACCAGCAAATACGGTGGAGAACACTTTTGGATAGTGGTCACGACCGCTGTTTTCGTTGATGTTCGGCGTGCGGCCGAATTCGGAGCCGAGCACCACCATGGTGGAATCGAGCATGCCAAGGCGGTCAAGATCGGAGAGCAGGGCCGCGAAGGCGTTGTCCATGCCGGTGCCGGTGCGTTCCATGCCTTCGTCGATGTAGTTGTGCATGTCCCAGCCGCCGGAGCGAACTTCGATGAAACGGACGCCTGCCTGGACGAGACGGCGGGCAAGGAGACAGCCTTGACCAAATCCGTTGCCGTAGAGCTGACGGGTTGCGGAATCTTCTTTGGTGAGGTCAAACGCATCCAGATCAGAACTGGTAAGCAGGTTCATGGTCTCATCGTAGAACTCGGTATACGCGCGGACTTCAGGACTTTTGAATTTGTCGCGGAATGCGGTATCGAACTCATTCATGAGTGCGATCCGTTTATTGAACGCCGCCTGACCGAGGCTGGATTTGGAGTTTTGCAAACCGGACTCAGCATTGGTGATGGGCACGGGAGCGAGGGCGGGGGGGAAGAATCCTGCGTTGGCGGTGCCGGCACCGATGACGACGCTGGAGGGCAGCGTTTTGTGGGAGCGGCCTTTGAAATGCTGTGCCCATGAACCCATGGTGGGGTGCATCACGGTGCCACGAGGATCGTAGCCGGTGTGCATCACATAAGTGCCATCTTCGTGAACACCGGTTTTTGAGGTGGTGGAACGAACGATGGTGATTTTGTCAGCCTGTTTGGCCATTTTTGGCATGTAACCACCGAGCTGAATGCCTGCGGCGTTGGTGCTGATCGGGTCCTTGTAACCTTTCGTTTCGCCAGTCTTTGGATCGAAGGTATCAATGTGGCTCATGCCGCCAGCCATGTAGAGGTAGATGACCGCTTTGGCTTTGCCGCCGACTCCCGCAGGAGGTGCGACGGAGGCACCGAAAGCTTCGTTGTCGAGTCCGGAAAGGACACTGACACCGAGGGCAGCTTTGGCCGTGCGCAGCATGAATTCGCGGCGTGAAGCGGGATCGAGTTTAAGGTAGGTATTTTTCATGGGTGCTGGGAAGGGGTGGGTGAGTGGGATGATGGCTGGTGGTTAAGGAAAGGAGGGCAAGTTCTATTGGACGAAACTGAATTCGCGGGTGTTGACCAGAGCCCAGATCATGCTGGCGTAACCTTCATCACCTTCGGCAAGGGCGCGTTTGGCGATGTCTTTTTCACGCAAGGTGGGGCGGCGGTTGAGGATGCTGAGGAACATGGCTTCCACACGCTCGGGCGGTGAAGTGACTTTGTTCATATTGCGGAAAATGAGTGAGTCAGTGCTGGTCAACATCTCCTGGGCTTTGCCGTTCATCATCATGAGAACCTGCGGGACGCTGCCTTCTTTCGAATCGCCGTCGATCAGCATGCGGTCCGACTGGCCGAATTCGCGGAGGAAATGGCCGCCGGGAGCAGGTTGGGGGAGTTCAGAAGCGCGCATCAGCACCATTCCGCCATAGCTGAGTGGACTGCTGCTGGCCATCATCTCGTCTCCACCAGCCATGGCAAGGGAGCCGGCATTGCGCATTTGTTCGCGCTGGCGTTCACCGAGTTTCTGAACTGCACTGACTTTTTGCAGCAGGGTCTGGGCGTCGACGCTGTTGATGTCCATGTCGATGGCACGACCATACTGTTCTGAGTCGGTGTTTTTGAGCTTATCAAGCTCGCTGCCCAGAACCAGGGTCATGTAGGAATCCCAAGCTTGTTCTGCGCTCATGCGACGCAGAACTGGTCCTTGGAAGTAGTAGGGTTCACCCATGGCGAGTTCAGCGGTGGTGGCTTCGCGTTGGTAGGCCTTGGTGTTGTAAACGATGCGGAGGAACTCCTTTATGTTGAATTTCACGCGCACCATCTCGCTGGCGAGGTGTCTGATGAGCTCTGGGTTGTAGGCCTCATCAGGATTGTCGATGTTGCGGACAGTTGGAGTGAGACCGACGCCGAAAGCACGCTCCCACAGACGGTTGGCGATGGTCATTGCAAAGCGAGGGTTGGCTTCATGGGTTGCCCATTTGGCGAAAGCTTCACGAAGGTTCTCGGCATTTTTTACACCGCCCTCTTCACGGCTGCTTTTGCGAACGGTGTCGCCAATGACGGAGTAGGCTGGATTTTTCTTGTCAGCCTCGCTCCACATGATGAGTTTTGGGGAGACGGCTTCACCAGGGGTGCCGTCTTTGTATTGGTAATCGTGGGGCAATTTCAGACGGTTCACGCCGACGTCATTAACGACATAGCGGTTCGCTCCGAGGACGTTCTGAACCAAGTTGCGGTAACGTTGGGGATCGATCTCATTTTTCTCCATGATAGCGACGGCTTCACCGAGCAGCTTTTGGCTGGGATTGGGGCCGTTTTTGCCGCCTTCGTAGTCACTGCGTCCCATCTGGGTGCTGGTGGCACCGAAAAATGCTGCCATTTCATAAAATTGACGCTGGGTCCAGTCGGCAAAGGGATGGTCATGGCACTGGGCGCATGAGACATCGGTGCCGAGAAACACGGTGAGGGTGTTGGCCAGGTTGTCCAGAGGCATGCCAGAGTCGCGAAGCAGGTAACCGGCAGCACCATTGTGCCAGAGTTTGCCCTTGGCAGTGAGCATTTCATAGACGATTTTGTCCCAGGACTCGTTGGTGGCGACTTTCTCTTTCATCCATTTGATGTAAGGAAGACCACGCACGAAATCGGCCTGGAAGTTGTCGGTCAAACGCAGCATGCCGGCAAAATAGTTATACATGTGGCTGGTGTAGCCATCAGAAGCCAGCAGGGTGTCGATCAGCTTGGCGCGTGCGGTGTTGTCGCGGCTGGCGTTCTTAAGAAACTCGTTGGTTTCTTCGTAGCTGGGAATGCGGCCCACCACGTCGAGATAAACGCGTCGGACGAATTGCTCGTCGGACATCGGAGCGTTGGGCTTCAGTGGAACAAAAGCGGTGGGCTGTTTGCCTGCCTTGACCATGGTCTCGGCATTTTTGCGATGATTTTCGGCCAGTTTGGGATTGGCTTTCTGGATGCCCATTTCGACCAACTGGTCAATTTTCGCGGCGGCTTGTGCAGCTGAGGCATTGGTGGGAACGGACAACAATGCATTGGCATTGGCCGCAGGCTTCATGGTTTTGGCAGCGGCCTGATCGTCGGCGGAAAAGCGGCTAATCGGCAGAGTGTAGATGGCTCCGTTGGCCACCTGGATGGTCAAATTCTCACCCTCAAGCTTGATGAAGGTGGCTTCCACCTTGCGGCCCGAACTGTCGGTCCACACGCGGGTTTCGGCGGATGCCGTGGAAGTGCCCAAAAGGGCGACAGCCATCAATAAAGGCAGATGCTTGGTTTTCATGAAGTGTCTTAGGGGAGCAAGTTTGGGTGAGTGAATTTCCGATGCGAAGCTCGTTGTATGTAGGTAAAACGGCTGGCGGGAGGTTTTGTTAGATTTGATTTAATTTTACCAAAAAATTTCTATTCGCCAAGTTTATATCGGTGCCACGAAGGGAAATTTTGAAGGGAGTTGTCGTCCGTCTCCGCGAATTCGCGATTGCAAAGCCGGGAAAGTCGTAGGATGAAACGAGTTCACGCTTTTCTCCTCATGAATGTCTGGAATCACGCCAATCCACAGTTGAAGGACCTTGTCACGTATAAACCGGGAAAACCCATTGAGGAACTTGCCCGCGAACGGGGCATGCAACCGGGGGACATCATCAAGATGGCTTCCAATGAAAATCCTTTGGGGCCGTCCCCCAAAGCGGTGGCGGCGATGACTGAGGCATTGAGCCAGGCGCATATTTACCCGGACGGATTCGGATTCAAACTGCGAGATGCGATCGCGAAGAAATTTGATGTTGGCATCGGGCAGGTGGTTTTGGGCAATGGTTCCAACGAGATCATCGAATTTATCGGGCATGCCTTTTTGAAGCCCGGGGACAACATTGTGACGGCGGAGCATGCCTTTGTGGTCTACAAACTGATGGCGACGCTTTTTGGAGCGGAAACCATTGAGGTGCCTGACCCGGGGTTTGTTCATGATCTTGATGCAATGCTGGCGGCCATCACGCCCGAGACGAAAGAGTTGTTCATTGCTAATCCAAACAATCCGACGGGAACGATGGTGAGCATGGAGGCCCTTGAGCGATTCATGGATCAGGTGCCTGATCATGTCGTGGTGGTGATTGATGAGGCCTATTATGAGTTTGTGCCGGAACCGCCGGACACGATGAAATTTGTTCGCGAGGGGCGCAATGTGATCTTGCTGCGCACCTTTTCGAAAATTCAAGGGCTTGCCGGATTGCGCATCGGCTACGGGATCGGGCCGGAAGAGTTGATTGGGGTTCTCCACAAGACCCGCCAGCCATTCAACGCCAACTCGATCGCCCAAGCCGGAGCAGTGGCCGGATTGCTCGACAACGATCATCAGGAAACGACGCGTCGAATCACTGATGAAGGCCGCACCTATTTTCAGACCGAGTTCGAGCGTCTGGGACTGAAGTATGTGCCGAGTTTCGCAAATTTTGTGCTGGTCCACGTTGGTGACGGCGACGCCATTTTCCAAAAGATGCTGGACAAAGGCGTCATTGTTCGCGCGATGGCTGAATACAAACTACCGGAATGGGTGCGAATTTCGGTCGGAACAATGGAGCAGAACCGGCGTTGTATCGCGACGCTGGAGCAGGTGCTTTGACGCGCGGTTTTGCAATTATGGACAGCCGGTGAGTTTCGACTAGTCTCGGACCAGTTCACCAAACTTTGCTTGAATTTGTGATTCACCGCCATTTTGCCACCTCCGTTCTCTTCACGAGCATTATTTTGTCGTCGTGCAAGCGTGAGCCTGAACCGCTGGCGGATGGAGGGGCGGTCTTGCGGGCGGTGAGGGTAGCGACTTCGGAGATCAGAAGCGCGGAGGATATCGCTCCTTATGATGAGGCGATGGTCTGGCAGGAGTATCGCGTGGAAAAAGTGCTGGAAGGGCAGCTTGAGGCTTCTTTGATCCGGGTGGGACAATGGTCGGTGATCAGAGGCGATGACATACCACTCGATCGGGAGATCGGAGCAGTGACGGAATTGAAGGTGCGCCCTTTCGACGAAGATGATCAAGCCAATTTGACGGATGTGGTGAGCAGTGACGATCTCGAAATTGTGGAGAATGAGCCACCGCGCTTCATGGACATGCGGGCGATTACAGAATTGGGACTCACGCCCAGAGCGGTGCGATACGACTACGACACCGGTTTCTCCAGCCAGATGACGCTTTACTGGCACCTGAGGCAACAAATGGAGTTGGTGGTGCTAGGAAATTCTCATGCCGAGAAAGCCATTCGTCCCGACCTGTTGCTGGACGAAGAGAACAAGCGTATCCCCAAAGCTTTCAACATGGGGATCGGAGGAGGGAACATGGATTTGCAGTGTTTTATTGCGAATGAATATGTGTTGCCTCTGCCCAAGGTAAAAACCATCATCTGGGTCGTGAACGCGCGTTTGTTCAATCGCGCGCTCAAGGGGCAGGAGCGACGTCACAAGATCTTTTTGGAAAGCCCTGGCTACGATTTTGATAGAGAACACCATGCGGAGCATTGGCCGGTGAAGGAAGGGCTCGCACCGCTGACGGTGGAGGAGGTGAAGAATATTGACGTAAAAGGTGCCCGGTTGGACCCCTGGGGCTGGTCGGCTCGGGAGCGGACGTTGAAGGCGGAAGATCAGGCGTCGTTGGAGAAGGACTTTAGCAAGGTGAACTTCGAGTTCGATGAGAAGGCATGGGAGTTGTTCAAAAGCACGATTAAAGTAGCAACGGGCAAAGGCGTCAGCGTATTCGTTTTGACCTCGCCGATCCATCCCTACAGCATGGACGCACCGGCAGCCGATCCCGATGGCAGCTCACACGAGGGAATGAGGGAGGTGGTGCAGCGGCTGGAGGGGTTCGATCAGGAGCAACCGCTGGTGTGGTTTCGGGACATGAACAAAAACGGCAGGCACGGCATCAAGCCGGAGCAGTTCTTTGATGCGGATCATCTTAATATGTCAGGCGGAACATGGCTGACCGAACGGGTGATCGAGTGGATGAAGTCAGCGGATGCGGTGGCGGCCAAGCCCAATTAGTTCCCAGCAGCAGCAGAGTGGACAAAACGTCCATTATGATTACTTTCACCGGCGATCATCAACACCTGCTGTCTCTGTGATTCGGTCTCTCTCCCACGTCGTCGTCGCAATTGCCGCCGGTCTTCTGCAACCCTCTTGCAAGCAGAAGATGGAAGCGCTTCCCGATGGCGGTGCCGTGGTTCGATTGGTGCGGGTGGCGGCTTCGGAGAACAAGGATTCCGGCGACATTTCGCCGTATGACGAGGCTTTGATCTGGCAGGAATATGACGTGAAGAAGGTGTTGGAGGGCAAGCTGGAGGTTCAGCGAATCCGCGTCGGGCATTGGGCGGTGATTCGCGGCAAGAATGTCGTGGTTGACGGTGAGATAGGCAAAGAGGTGGAGCTGCGTGTGCGTCCGTTTGACGAGGATGATCAGGTGAACCTGACGGACGTGGTGATCAGCGATGATCTGGACATTGTGGCTGACGAGCCGCCGCGCTTCATGGACATGCAGGCGATCATGGCTGAGGGGCTGACCCCCGAGGCGGTCCGTTATGATTATGACACCATCTTCTCGGCGCAGATGAAACTCTATTGGAAGTTGCGGCCGCAGCTTGAGCTGGTGGTGCTGGGCAACTCTCATGCCGCCAAAGGGATTCGGCCGGACAGGCTACTTGATGAGGAGAACAAACTAACTCCCAAAGCACTTAACTTGGGGGCCGGAGCCGCAAATACTGATCTGCAATGCCTGCTGGCGCGGGAGTATGTGTTGCCGTTGCCCAAGATCAAGACCGTTCTGTGGGTGGTGAATTCCAGGCTTTTCAACCGGTCACTCAGAGGCGCTGAAAGGCGCTGCGAAGCATTCATTGGCAGCCCAGGATATGATTTTGACCGCGAGCATCACGCTGAACTTTGGCCGGTCAAGACAGGGGAACCATTGGTGACGGTGGCGGAGCTTAAGAATGCTGAACTCAATGTGCAAAAGATGGATGTCTGGGGGTGGTCGGCCCGGGAGCGCGGCATGAAAGCGGAGAACAAGGAGCGCCTGAGAGAGGACCTCAGTCAGCTCAACTACCAATTCGATCAGGAGGCTTGGGAGCTGTTTCAGCGGTCGGTGAAGGATCTCACGGCAAAGGGGATTCGCGTTTATGTGATCATTTCGCCCATTCATCCGCAGAGCAAGGACACGCCGGCCTCCGATCCCGATGGCAGTGCCCACGCTGACCTGCACAAAACCGTGGCCGACCTGGAAGCTTTTGATGCCGGACTTCCTCTCATGTGGTTCAAGGACATGAATCTCAACGGAGGCCATGACATTCCGGCAGAGATGTTTTTTGATGTGGACCATCTGAATGCAGCGGGCGGGACCATGCTGACTTCCAAAGTGGTTGAATGGATGAAATCCACGCAATAGCTCGCGAAGAGAGGCGGGCATTTTCCGTCAAGTTCACTAACTACCATAGATCATTCATCGGGAGTTTTGGCCAGATGCTTCGCAAGCTGGGGATTGAGTCTGGCGGCGGCGATGCCGTGGTATTTGGGAGAGCGGATTTGCAGGGTGATGAACAGGATGGTGAAAGGGATTTGAATGGCGCAAATCGTAAGCCAATGGGTTTTGCCAAGAAGGAAATGGATGGCGATGTTGATGACAAACACGACTGCCCAAATCAGTTCGTATCTTTGCCAGACGAGGAACACATTGCAGAACAGGAAGAAGTGGCCGACGACCATCGGCAGGATCCACCAGAGTTCGATTTCGAGGTTGAATAGCCATGTGGCAAGGATGGTGGTAATGATGAGGATGATGGCATCGAGTTTGGAGAAGCGGAAGCCGTGGGGCCGGATGGTGGCGTTCATGGGATTTTTCCTCCTCGCCGCTGGAGCAGGCAAGCGTCCAGATGCGCAGTGGCTCATTGACCGAGCGCTTGGACAGTAGGCTGGGGAAGACGTTGGCCGAGAGTGCCGCGAAGGGCTTCGGGTCGCAGAAAAAGCTGGTCACGCTGATGAGGATGTCCTGGTAAAGTGCCTGCGCCTCCGCCGGGTCGTCGCGCAGCCTGGCCTCGTCGTCCTGCAGCACGCTGGTCTTGTGAAGCAGCATGCGCCGCTTGATGCGGCGATGCAGCGTGCTGGGTTTGTAGTAGTTGACGTCCAGCCCCGTGGCCTTGTGCACCAGCAGGATTTCCGCCAGGCTGCTCGGATGAGTGGGTGAGAGGTGCTGCACGATGATGAAGCCCATTCCGGTATCCGTCGGCATGGCCCGCTGCAGTTGCGACAGCGCCTCCAGCCCGCCCGCTGAAGCACCCAGCCCCACTATGGGAAAGGCTGATCCAGGAACTGCAGAGCCGGCATCTGCTTGGGACATGGAATTGGAGTCATTCACAGGGGCTTTGGGATGAGCGGTGTGATTTTTTAGCTGCAAGACACATCCCAGCGCAAGAGGAGTTTTCCTTCTTAGCGTGTTTGCCTGCTGCTGAGTCCCGCAAGCTCGCGCATCCGCCCTTTGGCTGCCGCGTGAAGGACCGCAAGGAGCATCAGGGAATGTCCTGGGCTGCGGGCCGCTGCAGATAAACCTAGATGGAAGTGGTGAACGAGCAGTTGTCAATCTGCCAATGGGAGTGGCTATTTTTGCGGCAACTGACCCGATAAAATGACCTAAGGGGACGCGTGTCTGCCTTTTTGGGGGCATGACGTTTGCAAGTAGTTTTTTTGGTGCAAAAGGTCGTAATGCTCCATTTCTTCAGCAACCTTTTTAACACGGACGGCTTCGTGCCCCGCTGGAATTGTGGAGACTGGTCCGAGGGGCATGGGTGGTTGCACGTGGTGTCAGACTTGATGGTGTTTGCCGCTTATTTTGCCATTCCGCTGACGCTCTGGTATTTCATCGCCCTCAAGAAACACCAGGTGCCTTTTACACTTCTCTTTTTCCTTTTTGGAGCCTTTATTTTTTTCTGCGGCGTGACTCATCTCATCGATGCCACTTTGTTCTGGCAGCCCTGGTATCGGCTCTCAGGACTCGTAAAACTGATCACGGCGCTGGTCTCCTGGACCACTGTGATCGCGTTGTTCCGGGTGATGCCCAGGGCTCTGGCCCTTCCTGGGATGGAGGAAATGAACAAGCGCCTGCAGGCCGAAATTTCGCAACGCCGGGAAGCTGAGGAAGAGCGTGAGAACTTGCTGACCTTGGAGCGCACTGCCAGAGAAAAAGCTGAGCATGCAAGCCGCATGAAAGAAGAGTTTGTGGCAGTGTTGTCTCATGAGCTACGGACACCGCTCAGCGCAATTCTGGGCTACACCACCTTGCTGCGCGAACAGACGTCAGCGGACCATGCGTTGTCGCAACATTTGGAAGTCATCGAACGTAACGCGCTGTCTCAAAAGCGGCTTATTGAAGACCTGCTGGATACAAACCGCATCATCGCGGGGAAGATGCGCCTGGATGTCCAATCGATGGACCTGGGAATGGTAGTGGAAAGTGCTTTGGACACTCTTCGACCCCAGGCAATGGCGAAAGGCGTGCGTCTTGGCAAAGTCACTGACGGCTGCACAGTGTCACTGCGTGGGGATCCTGTTCGAATGCAGCAGGTGGTCTGGAACCTGGTTAGCAACGCGATCAAGTTCACCCCTTCTGGCGGGCGGATTGATGTCCGCCTTGAACGGGTGAATTCCCATGTGGAGATCACCATTGAGGACACAGGAATCGGCATTCCTGAAGACGACCTGACAAGTATTTTTGATCGATTCACCCAGGTCGACTCATCATCTACCCGCCGCCATGGTGGCTTGGGATTGGGCCTCGCGATTGCCAAAACTTTGGTGGAGCTGCACGGAGGCTCGGTTGTGGCCAAAAGTCCGGGCGTCGGGAAAGGGTCGACATTCCGAGTCGCACTTCCTCTTCCTGCATTGGACACTGAGTCCGGTGAAAGTCATAGGAGGCATCCGCATGCGCGGCCCTCCTCAAAAGGAGAGGCTGATTTGCCATCGTTAAGCGGGCTCAAACTTCTTGCCGTTGACGACGATCAAGATGCACGGGAGTTGCTGAGATGGGGCCTGGGACAATACGGCGCGGAAGTCATCGTAGCAGGCTCGGCCGAAGAGGCGCTGGCTTTGGCGAAGGCAGAGAAGTTTGATGTTTTAATCAGCGACATTGGAATGCCCGGCATGGATGGCTTGGAAATGATCACCCTTCTTCGTGGCCAAACTGACGGCCAAAATTCGGACATACCTGCTGTCGCCCTCACCGCTTTTGCAGCCGTTGAAGATCGTAAAGGTGCGCTGGTTGCAGGGTTTGACAACTATCTTTCCAAGCCAGTGGATCTCGGTGAGGTGGTGGTGGTGGTCTCTCGCTTGTTGCGCCGCCGCTAGGCACCCAGACCTTGGCGGCCATCCCTGGTGACCTGGAGGGCGCGTTTGATGAGAATAATTTTGAGGGCCTCGGTATCAAAAAAGCCGAAGACGATGGCGTCGACGGTTAGTGCGGCGCGAGAATGCTCGCAGCTGTGAGGCATGACGGGATGTTAGTGTTTAAAATACACGAAGGCCATGCAAGAGTTGGGAAGTGTATCCAGACACGGATCGCCCCTTTGGGGCTTGAGAGATTGAACGACGCGGAGAAAATTGGAGGAGGATGAATCGATGACGAGGCGCGTCTCACAAAGTTCGTTTGTTATCAGATAAATTTGACAGGTCGCTCGTAGATGGCGAGGACGATGCAGCCGGATTCGCTGATGATGGCGTGGGAAGTTCCGGGGGGATTGATGATGAGGGTGCCGGCTTCGGATTTGGCCTGGTCGTCGGTTTGGGTGCCGGAAAGAATAAAAATGTGCTCGAAGCCGGTGTGTTCGTGGCGGGGGACTTTGCCGCCGGGGCGGAATTTTAACAGGGCGGCACAGGGGCCGTTTTGTCCGTCGCCGTAGAGACGGTGGATTTCAACACCTTCCTGGAAGGGTTGCCAGGGGAGAGTGTTTTGCCATTGATCGACATGGACAAGGTCGCGAAGGATTTGGACGGTTTGAAGGTTTTGGTCGTCGATCATGCGAGAGTGTTAGTAGGTCGGATAGGATGGGCTATTGGGTGATGGTGGCAATGAAGTTTTTGGAGTCGCTGACGGCACCGAAGACGCCGCCTTGCATGGTGACCATTTTTAGGGCGGCGAGGTGGTTGCCGTGGTCGGTGGCGCCGACGCAGTCGGAGAGAATGAGGCATTCGTAGCCGCGGTCGTTGGCGTCGCGCATGGTGGTGTGGACGCAGACGTCGGTGGTGATGCCGCAGAGGACGATGTTTTGGATGTTGCGCTGGGCGAGGAGGAGGTTGAGGTCGGTGGCGTAGAAGCTGCCTTTGCCGGGTTTTTCGATGATCGGTTCGCCGGGGAGCGGATACAATTCGGGGATGATGTCCCAGCCGGGTTCGCCGCGCACGAGAATGCGGCCGCAGGGGCCGGTGTCGCCGATGCCGGCGCCGATGCGTTGGCTGCGCCAGCGTTTGTTGGGCGGGAGATCGGCGAGGTCGGGTCGGTGACCTTCGCGGGTGTGCATGATGTGATAGCCTTGGGCGCGGGCGGCTTCGAGGACCTGTTTGATGGGCTCGATGGGGGCGCGGGTGAGGCTGAGGTCGTAACCCATTTGGTCGACATAGCCGCCTGGGCCGCAGAAATCAATCTGCATGTCGATGACGAGGATGACGGTGTTTTGTGGGCGGAGGTCGCCGTTGTAAGGCCAGGGGTAGGGATTGGAATCGACGGTGGGCATGGCTGGAAAAAATAAAGGCTGGAATGGGGGGACATTCCAGCCGCAATTAGTTGGAGGTGTTAGAAAATGATGGTGATGCCGGTGGAGAACTGGAATTCGTCGTCATCGGGTTGGCCGGTGGCGAAGGATCCGAACTGAACGAGGGCATCGTTTTCGAAGGCGTGGTAGGTGGCTTTGCCGTAAAGGAACCACTTGCCGAAAGATGGCGAGATGAAGGTGAGCGGGGTGCTGGCTTTGAGGGCGATGGACCATAGGCCGACGGTGGAGCTTTCGCCGTAGAAGTCGTCTGCGGGGAAGAGCACGGTGATGGGCAACTCGAAGCGCACGGGGATGCTTTTCGGACTGTAGGTGGGGTTGATGCCGACAGTGAAGTAGTAACTGGAGTCGGTGGTGGCGAAGGTGGTTTTGTTGGTGATTTCGAGCCAGTAGGAGACGAAGGGGTTGATGCTGAAGGTGTCGGTGAGGTTGTCGGAGTAGCTGAGTTTGACTTCAAGATTGTGCGGGGTGTCGTAGGAGTCGGTCATGCTTTCGAAGGCGGTCCAGGTAGTGTCGAGTTTGAATCCGCCCTGGAATCCGAAGCTGAGACCGGCGATGGGGTCGATCTCGTTCCAATAGCCGGGATCGGCTCCGCTTTTTTCAGTGTGGATGCTGTTCCAAACACCGAGGGTGAGGCTGACGTCGTTGATAAATCCGTCGCCGTCGTAGAGGTCGAAGAACAGCAGGAAGAGGGGTTGGAAGATGACGCCCTGGTTTTCGACGGTGAGGCCGCGTGGGGTGATGTAGTGGTCGGAGATGTCGATTTGGAAAAGGCCGCCGATGCGCGATTTCGCGGGGGCGGGCTCGATGGCGGTGGGGTCGCTGGACTTGGGATCGCCAGCAGTGAGGACGCATGGGCTGAGGGTGAGCAGCACGGCGAGGGCAGTGCCGATGAGGCGGGGTAGACGGATGTTCATGGGAGAGTGGTTGATGAAGTTATACATGGCAGGTTTCTTTTTAGCATTCTGCGGGCCTGCGTGGGGGCAGGTTGTTAAGGCGTTGATGATGAGGAGGTTGCTGAGTTTTTGGGGCAGTTGGTGAAGTTGACCGGGTGTGCTGGATGTCGCGGTGGGAACAGCTGGAACAGTGTCGGTTTGAGGGTGGGGAAATGGGGGCATGAAAAACGGCGTCAGTGATGAGCTGACGCCGTTTGATTTATCTAACTACTTAAGACAACCAACCAATGAAAGTGGGGCTTTTAAAGGGATGGGAGAGTTATGCCGTTTGGGGGGATTCGTCGGGGAGTGATTCGGGTTCTTCCGCGTGTTCAGGTGCGGGTTCGGAGGCGGTGGCGAACTTGGCGCAGGCGACCAGGATGCCGGTGACCACCAGATAGCCGGCGGCGACCATGGGGGAGTGATTGATACCGATCGCTTCGCCATGCATGAAACCGAAGAAGGTAAGCAGCGCGGAGGCCAGGGTGAACATCGCGGCCTTGTAGAATTTTCGGTCGATGACAAACACCCCGATGGCACCGAGCATGAGGCCGCCGATGATGGCGCCGCCGCCTAGAATGCCGAGGCCTTCGTAGAGGACGCCGACTTGTCCGAGTTTATCAAGGCCAACCGTGGCGGCATTGGTGCCGGCAGCGCCGAGGGCGTTGTCAATTTGCGTTTTACCCCAATGAGCAACGTGGGGGGCGAGGGCGAGAATGATGGCCGGGGCGTGGCGTTTTGGGCATTCTTGAAAGGCCTGCGCACCGATGAGCATACCGATGTAGAGGAGGATCGGGGAGATGGCGACGAGCGGGATGAGGGCGCTCATCACGGAGATGATGCCGAAGGTGGCGAAGAGGATGATCATCACGCCGGTGGCGGCGGAGTAGCCGATGCGGCCGCCCATGGATTTCCAACCCGGATGGCCGATGTAGACGGCGAGGTTGAAGGGGTTGCCCATGAGGCAGCCGATGGTGCTGATGACACCGTCGGCGGTGAGGACCTGGGTGGTGGGGAAGCTGTCGCCAGCGACCTCGGCGCTTTCGACGTTGTCCATGGCTTCGACGAGGTCATAGATGCCGAAGGGAATGGCGGTGACGAGGATGATGCCGAGGAATTCGAATCCGGAAAAGACGTGGTCGAAGGCGGGCATCGGCAGGGAGAAGCCGAAGTTGGTGAAGGAGGCGGTGAGAGCGGTGGCTGACATGCCGCCGATGTTGGCACCGAAGAGGTTGGAGCCCCAGGCGATGAGGCAGCCGGCGGCGATGGCGATGAGGCCTGCGGGGATGCCTTTGAAGTAACGCACGCCGCCGAACCAGCTGAGGAGGATGATGGCGAAGCAGACGATGCCAATGAGCGGGGTCATGAACATCTCAAGGGCGGGGCGCATGGAGATGAAGGTCACCGAGACCCCGGCGAGGGTGCCGAGCAGGGCGGCGCGGGGGGTGATTTTGCGAATGATGGGAGCGATGAAACCGCCGATCATAAGGAGAAACCCCTGGATGAACACCCAGGCGAGTCCGGCTTCCCAGCCTTTGATGGGGTCGCCGGTCATCAGCGAGATGGGCAGCATGATGACGAACACGACGACAAACATGTGCGGCACGCTGACGCCGGAGGGCAGGGCGCAGACGGTGTCGCGGCCCTCCTTTTTGGCGAGTCGGTAGGCCAGCCAGGCGTAGTAGACGGTGCTCATGAATAGCATGAGGCCGGTGGCGGGCAGGATGCGGCCAAAGACCAGTTCGTCGGGCAGGCCGAGCACGAAGCGCAGCAGTCCGGTGAGAACCAGCATGTTGACGATGATGTTCGTGCCGAAGCCGAAGAACGCGTTCCAGTCGCCTGGAACCCACAGTTTAGGTTTGAATGTGTTCATTTTATTGTGATGACGAGGTTGCTGGTGGTTGATGGGGAGGGGTTGGGCTAGGCGAGGGCGGCGATGATGGATGGGGAGTCGCAGACCCAGCCGAAGATGCCGGACTGGGCCTTGATCATGCGGAGCCCGAAGTCCTGGAATTCGGGGAAGTAGGAGCCGACGCAGTCAGCGGGGACGAGGCATTCGTAACCGCGGTCATTGGCTTCGCGGACGGTCGTGTTGACGCACACTTCGGTGGTGACTCCGGTTACGATGAGTTGCGTGATGCCGAGGTTTTGCAGGATGGCGTGGAGGTCGGTGGCGAAGAAGGCTCCTTTGCCGGGTTTGTCGATGACGGGCTCATTCGGGAGCGGGTAGAGTTCGGGGATGATGTCGTGTCCGGCTTCGCCGCGGATGAGGATGCGGCCCATGGGACCCGGATCGCCGATGGTGGTTTTGCCTTTGCCGCGAACCTTTTTGGCGGGCGGTAAATCACTGAGGTCGGGTCGATGGCCTTCGCGGGTGTGCATCACGGCGAGGCCTTTGGCGCGGAAGGTTTCGAGGAGGACCTTGTTGGGTTCAATGGTGCGACGCAGTTGGGAGACGTCGTTGCCGAGCATTTCGCCGAATCCTCCGGGCTCGAGAAAGTCGCGCTGCATGTCGATGATCAGCAGGGCGCACCTGGAGGGAATCAGTTCAAACGGGTAGGGTTCAGCTTCTATGGAGACAGTGGGCATGGCTGAGTTTGATCGAGCGTATGCCGTGCCATGGCGGACTGTGGAGTAAAGCTGTTGAAAGTGAGGGGGTTATGGAACAGAGTAAGGGAGGTGGACGACGGAAAGTGTCGCGTGGGGGACAGTTGGGACAGTTAAATGAAGCTTTCATCTGCAAATCGGTTGCCGCTCAAGGAGGGTCAGTGTTTGTGTCTGATAGAAGTCATGCTCGAACAATTTCCTCCCGACGTTCAACTGCAGCCGAGCACTCACGGATGGGTTGCAGAGTTGCCTTGTCATCGGGGTTCGTTTTTAGGTCATTCAGTGTCTCTCAGGATTGACACTTCCAACGCACCAAACGGAGTGCTTCCTCGACATCCCAATCCCGTCGATATCGCACTCGCGATGCAAGTTCTCAAAGATCTCCCCCAACTTTTACGCGAGGCCGAGAACCAGTTCAGAGCCTACTACGCTGGCCACGATCAGGATGCTGTTAGGAGCATTCGCGACCCCCATGTTTGGATTAATAGTGAGTTTATTGAGGGCGGCACTCATTGGGCGTTCGTCATCGGTAGCGTCGAAGCTCCGGACTATGGTTTGCATATTGAGTTCGACGGTGAAAGTTGTATTGACTGTTGGGGCGGCGACTAAGTCAGTGCGAGCAGTCTTGATCCCACGATATCTAACCCCGGTGGCGCATCGGAGATAAGTTAACGGTCTGGGCTGATCGAAGGCACCATACCTCAAGCGTCTTTGCTGGCCATCATGCGGTAGATTCTGGTGCGGTGGATGCCGAGGAGGCGGGCGGCTTGGGCGATGTTGCCTTGGGTTTGATTGAGGGCGCGGCGGATGAGGAGGGTTTCGGCTTCTTCAAGGTTGAGGGGAAGGGAGGAATCGGGCGTTAGCGCGAGTTGGGGTGGCTTGGGATGGGGGAGTGATGAAATTGTGCTGTTGCCAGGGAGGTCGAGATGCTCGGGGGAGATGGCGTCGCCGCCGCTGCGGATGAGGGCGCGTTCGATGATGTTTTTTAACTCGCGGATGTTTCCGGGATAGGGATGAGTTTTGAGACGTGCAAGGGCGCTGGTGGTGAGGGGTGGGGCTTTGCGGCCCATTTCTTTGACGAAGAGGTCGATGAAATGACGGGCAAGGGCGGGGATGTCTTCGGTGCGTTCACGCAGGGGGGGTGGGGTGACGGTGAAACGGGCGAGGCGGAAGTAGAGGTCCTGGCGGAAGGTGCCGTTGGCGATGTGGGTTTCGAGCTGGGCGTTAGTGGCGGCGACGACGCGACAGGTGATTTTTTTGCCTTTGCTGGAGCCGATGGGATAGACCATGCCGTCTTCGAGAACACGGAGGAGTTTGGCCTGGAGGGGGAGGGGCATGTCGCCAATTTCGTCGAGGAAGAGGGTGCCCTGATGGGCGAGTTCGAAGTAACCTTTGCGGTCTTCGATGGCGCCGGTGAAAGAGCCGCGGATGTGGCCGAAAAGCATGGATTCGGCAAGTTCGGCGGGGATGGCGACACAGTTGACGGGAATGAAGGGGCCTTTGGCATGGGGGCCGCGGGAGTGGATGGCACGGGCGAGGAGTTCCTTGCCGGTGCCGCTTTCGCCAAGGATCAGGACCGTGGTATTGCCGAACGATTTGAGTTTGTCGACGTCTTCAAGAATTCGGGCCATGGAGGGGCTTTGACCGATAAGACCGGAGACGTTCCAGTGTTCGGCTTCGCGGGCACCGATGACGTCGAGTTTTTGATCGGCGACCTGCAGTTGTTCTTCGGCTTTGGTGCGGAGTTTGATTTCAGCCGCGAGTTTTTCGTTGGTTTGTTTAAGGGCGTCGGCTTGTTCGATGAGTTGGCGGTTTTTTTGTTTGAGCGCGGCGGTAAGGCGGCGGTTTTTGAGGTGGGTTTCGATGCGGGCGAGAACTTCCTCGGCCTGGAAGGGTTTGGTGATGTAGTCGACGCCTCCGGCCTGGAAGCCTTTTACCAAGGTGCGGGTTTCGTTGCGGGCGCTAAGGAAAATGACGGGAATGTCGCGGGTGGCGGGGTTCTTCTTGAGCATTTCGCAGACGTCGAAGCCGTTGAATTCGGGCATGACGACGTCGAGCATGATGAGGTCGGGTTTGGCGCGTTCAGCGACGCGCAGGGCGATCTCGCCGTTGGGAACGGCGAGCACGTGGAATCCGACGGGTTCGAGGGTTTGGGTGAGGACGTCGAGGTTGGCCGGGTGGTCGTCGACGATGAGGATAGTTTCGACGAGTGGCTTTTTCATGAGGAGTGTGACTTATGTCTGTTGGTTGGCCGACGATACGTCGGCAGTCCCAGTGGGGTCATCAAGAGGCGTCGGCGGGTGGAAGGTGGTGTTGGACGAAGTCGATGATGCCTTGCATGTCGTAACCGGCGATCATCTGATGGAGCTGAAGGGTGAGGGCGGAGTGGGGGGAATCGCTGCCTTTGAGTTCTTCAAGGCATTGTTTGAGGTCGGTGATGTTGTAGTCTCCTGCGCTCTGGCGAAGGCGCTGGGCGAGAGGGGCCGGGAGGTCGGCAAGAAGGGAGGGGAGGGCTGCGAAAATGGTTGGGGATTCGATGGTGATGAAATGATCGGGGAGGAGCGATTGCAGGCAGGCGCAGAGGCGCTCGAAGCGGAAGGGTTTTGGGAAAAAATCTTCAAAACCGGTTTCGAGATATTTGCTGGCTTCGTGGGTGAAGGCGGTGGCGGAGTGGGCGACGATTTTGAGCGGAGTTTTGCGGAATTCCCGAAGGAGATGTTGGGTGGCTTCGATGCCATTCATGTCGGGCATCCAGATGTCCATGAAGACGATGTGCGGCTGGGTCTGGCGGACCATTTCGATGGCGGAGGCTCCGTCGCCGACGGTTTCGACTTCGCAACCGGTGAGGCGCAGCATGCGGGCGAGGAGGTCGCGGTTGGCGGAAATGTCGTCAACGACGAGGGCTCTGACGATGGTTTCAGGTCGGACGCGGAGGTTGACGGGATTTTCGGATTGGAGCTGGCTGGCGGGTTGGCTGGCGGAGGGGAGGGGGAGGACGAAGCTGAAGAGGGAACCTCGACCAGGGGCGGAGTCGAGCGTGAGGGTGCCGCCCATCAGTTCGATTTGGCGTTTCAAAATGGTCAGCCCGAGACCGGTGCCGCCGCGATGGCGTCCGGCTTGGGCCTGATGAAAGGGCTCGAAGATTTGATTTTGCAGATCGGGTTCGATGCCGATGCCGGTGTCGGCGACTTCGAAGCGCCAGCGGTCGGCATCTTCAGGAACGACGCGGAGACTGACATAGCCGGTGTCGGTGAATTTGACGGCGTTGCTGAGCAGGTTGATGAGGACTTGCCTGAGCATGGCCTCGTCGCCGGTGAGCATGCTGGGGCCGGAGGTGGCGTCGACGCGGAGTCGGAGTTTTTTCTGCTGGCAACGATGGCGGAACATGCTTTCCAAAAGCTGGACCATGCTCTGGAGGTCGAAGGCGGCGGGATGGATGTCCATGCTGCCGGCTTCGATTTTGGAGAGGTCGAGGAGGTGCTCGACGAGGCTCATGAGGTGATGGCTGCCGGAGGAGAGGGAGTTGAGGATCGACTGCTGGTCGGGCGTGAGGGTTTGGTCGCGTTGCAGGATTTGGGCGTAGCCGATGACCGCATTGAGGGGGGTGCGGATCTCGTGGCTCATGTGCGAGAGGAACACGGACTTGGCTTCGTTGGCGGTGGCGGCGCTTTTTTCGGCGCGCTTGCGATCCTCAATTTCGATGGAAAGGGCGGCATTGGTGCGGGCGAGCTGGGTGCTGCGCTCTTCGAGACGTTGTTGAAGTTCCTGACAGGCGCGATTGAGGGATTCCCGGGCATGTTGTTGCTCGGTGATGTCCTCAACGACGCCCTCATAATAAAGAAGGCGGCCATGGGCATCGCGAACACAACGGGCTTTTTCGGATATCCAAATGAGGGTGCCATCGCGGCGGCGGATCTGGGATTCGAAAGCGGAGATGGTGTCGTGTTGCTGGAGCAGTTGCACAAACTCGCTGCGCCTGGAGGGATCGACGTAAAGTTGGGCACCGATGTCGGAAAAAGCGACCATGAGTTCCCCGGGCGAGGCGTAGCCGTAGAGGTGCGCCATGGCGGTGTTGGCGGCGAGGTAACGTCCAGACGGACTGGTTTGAAACATGCCGACCATGGCGTTTTCAAACAGGCTGCGAAAGGGGTGGTCGGCGTAGGGAGACGAGGGCGTGAGGGGCGCGCTGTGATCGGTGAGGGGAACGCGAACGCGCCAGCGGGCACCGGCGAACTCGAGCCATTCGGTGGCGGTGTCGATGGCGTCTTCGGGGAGCAGGGTGCCACGTCGGCAGATTTGTTGACCGGGTTCGGTTTTGTCGAACACGGCGACTTCGACCTGGAACAGGGGGTCGCTTTCTTCGCCGAGGAAGGCATCGACCATGTTGGTGATGCGGAAGGCGGCGGTGACGAATCCGGCGAGTTGTTGGCGGCGTTCTTCCTCGGAGTTGACGTTGCCGAAATACACGGGGAGGACGACGAGGCAGCCGAGCTGGTCCTGGGTTTCCTGGACGAGGCGCAGTGGGGTGGTGGTGAAAGGGGCGCCGGTGTCGCGGGCGCGTTCGAGTGCGAGTCGGCGTCGGGGTTCGGAGGCAAGATCGAAGCCGTGGGCGATGGCGTTTTCGGCGAGAGGGGCGAGAAAAGTGAGCGGCACGTAGCTCGGGCGCGCGGCAGCGGTTTCGAGCTGGTTGTGGTGATTGAGATCGCGCACTTCGTAGCGGTCGTCATGGAGCATCTTGCGCATGGCGGATTCATATTGAGGCCGCTCGGCGTGCTGGACCACGGGGCTCCAAGCGAGACCTTGCAGCTCCTGATGTCGCTCCATGGGATCTTTGACAAAACGCTGGAACACATCGGCGTCCATGGATTGGCGCGACATGGCGAGAAGTCCGTGAAGGGATTGCAGGGAATAAAGAACCTCCATCAGACCGAGGGTGCGGCTGCGCAGGTTGTCCAGTTTCATCCGGGCGTAGTCGGACGCCTTGCGCAGATGGGGATGCGGATGAAGTGAAGGAGGAGGGGGAAGGGCGCTCATGCCGAAAGCGGGACGGGGAAAAGAGCTGTATATGGCTAACTCCATGCCAAACGAGGGTGATATTTTGGGTCCGGCAGGGAAATGCGAGGCACTTGAGAGTTCGCAATTTTGCGACGAATTTGTCAAAAACATCTTGCACAACAGGGTGGATCGTGCATCTTCATGGCCCCTTGCGAGCCAGCATTATTCGCTGTTGGTCTTCGGGTTTCTGCATTTTCACGATGTGGAGACAGCTCGCGCCGAAGGCAACCCAGCCCATCAATACCCTACATGTCCATCAGATTAGCCCGATTTGAAATGCCCAATCGTCTCGTGAAAAACGAGGTGACGGCCAATGATAACTACGCGCAGTTCGTCGCTGAACCGTTTGATCGCGGTTATGGCCACACGATTGGCAACAGCCTTCGTCGCGTGCTGCTTTCCTCGTTGGAAGGCGCTTCCATCACCAGCGTTCGCATCAAGGGTGCCGAGCATGAGTTCAGCACCCTTCCTGGCGTGCTTGAAGACGTGACCCAGATCGTCCTCAACCTCAAAAAGGTGAAGTTCCAGCATTTCGACAATAAGGACATTCACGTTCTTTCCATCAACGCCGACAAAGAAGGCGTGGTGACTGCCGGTGACATTCGTGACGACCAGCATTATCAGGTCATCAACAAGGATCAGATCATCTGCACCCTTGATCGCAAAGGCAAATTTGAAGCGGACATCGAAGTTCGCGTGGGCCGCGGTTTCGCCACTGGCGAAGAGAACAAGCGCCCCGACATGCCGATTGGTGTGATTCCCATTGATGCCATTTTCTCCCCGGTGACCCGTGTGAAATACGCCGTGGAAGCCACTCGTGTGGGTCAGAACACCGATTACGACAAACTGGTGCTCGACGTGTGGACAGACGGACGCATTGCCCCCCAGGACGCGTTGCTTCAGGCTTCCGCCATCCTTCGCCGCCACCTTGATGTGTTCGTCAACTACGACGACAGCCAGGTGGAATTCGACGCCGCTCCAGAAGCGCAAAGCGAAGAAAACCTTGAGCTCCGCAAGTTGCTCAACATGTCCGTCAACGAGATCGAACTCAGCGTGCGTGCGGCCAACTGCCTCAACAACGCCAACATCACTTCCGTGGGTCAACTCGCCCTCAAGAGCGAGGCCGAAATGCTGCGTTACCGCAACTTCGGCAAGAAGTCCCTCACCGAGATCAAGGAAAAGCTTCAGGAGCTTGGCCTCAATCTTGGCATGAAACTCGATGCCTCGTTGCTTGAGCCCCTTCCTGGTGGCGTCTCCATGCTGCGTTCCGGCTTCCGTCGTGAAGACGACGATGAAGGCGACGCTGACAGCTTCTCCCGTTTGATCTCCGCCAACCTTGGTGACGACGACGATGATGAAGACGATGAAGTCGAAGTCGAAGAGGAAGAAGAAGCTTAATATTTATTATTTGTTATCCCCATTTCCGGCACACCACCTGAATCACTAACCAGTCATGAGACATAAACGTAAAACGGTCAAACTTCAGCGCTCGCAGAGCCATCGCGATGCCTTGCTGAAAAATCTTTGCAAGAGCCTCATCGAGCATCGCCGCATCCGCACCACCGTGGCCAAGGCCAAGGCTGTGCGTCCGGTGGTCGAGAAGCTTGTCACCCTTGGCAAGAAGGCGCTTGCCGCTGAAGGTGCCAACGAGAAGGAAATCGCAGCCAAACGCGTTCACTTTGCCCGTCAGGCTTTCGCCCAGTTGCGCGACAAGTCCTTGGTGAAAAAGCTTTTCAGCGAAATCGCCGTGGCTTCCAAAGATCGCAAAGGTGGTTACACCCGCATCACCAAGCTCGGCCAGCGCCAGAGCGACTCCGCTCCGATGGCATTCATCGAGTGGGTTGACCTCGCTGCTCCTGTCGGTGCCGCCGTGGTGGAAGACGCACCTGCCAAAGAAGAGGCGAAAGCCGAAGCTGAGGCTTAAGCTCGATCATTCGATCAACCTTTTAAAAAAGCGTGGAGGCCATCCTCCACGCTTTTTTTGTGTCGTGCTTCCGTGCGGAATGTGGATTGGATTGCAATGAGCGGAAGGCGACATCAGATTGAAGCATCGCATGGCCTACGACATGACAGTGAAGCCGTTGGGAAGACTGGGCAATCGAATCGCCTTGTTGCTAACGGGCATATGGATGGCGGAGAGATACCAGGGAAGGGTGCAGGTCGGTCAATTGGTTGCGGGGCATCCGCTGATCGCCAATGTGCCTGCGGTCTTCGATTTCAACACGAACCAGCGACCTCTTCAAAGCATGAAGGTGGAGTGGCAGAAGTTTCCGGGCTATCAGAGACCATGGCCGCCGGAGGGTGATGCCGGTCGCATCATGCAGACTTATGTGGTTCCGCATCTTACCATGCCGAGTTTTGCTGCCGAAGAATTTGTGTTGAACATCAGGAGTGGCGACATCTTCACGAATCCGTCATTTTTCAAGCAGGGTTGGTCTGGGGTGGCAGGGAAATATTTTTGCCCGCCACCGTTGAGTTATTATGCGGGAATTATCGAAAGGGAGCAGCCGAAGCGCATCGTCGTGGTTTCGTCAGATCATTCGAATCCGGTCATTCCTGCACTGTTAAAACGATATCCAGAGGCGGAGTTTTTTCACCAGGGGGTGGAGGCCGATTTCGGCAAGGTTGCATCTGCGCGGACACTGGTAATGTCTTACTCGTCGTTCACTGAGTCCGCGTTTTTGGCGAGTCGGCAGGTGGAGCGTTGTTATTCCATGTTTATAGGACACATGCTTCGAGACGATGTGCAGCGCATTGAATACCAGGACAAGGCATTTGTGGAAAAACCGTGGGATTCACCGGCGGAACGGGATGATGATTTGTTGAACTGGAAGTTTAAGGGGGAATTTATCGAATATCCAGCCGGGAGAGACGGGGAAACTAAAAGTTCCACAGGCATGTCCTGAAAATCAAAACCCGTTCGTCGTTGGGTTGGAATCAGTAATCACAACCCCGCATCGTTGCATCCTACTAACCATCCATTGAACGATTCACCCACGAACCTTACTTGTTATGCTCTCCAAAATTACACCCTGCCTTTGGTTTGACGATCAAGGCGAAGCTGCTGCCAATTTTTATGTCTCCATCTTCAAAGATTCGAAGATCACCGACGTTTCCTACTACCCGGAGTCCGGACATGAGATTCATCGTGGACGGGAGGGAAAGGTGCTGATGGTGGTGTTTGAGCTTGAAGGACAAAGTTTCACGGCACTCAATGGGGGTCCACATTTCAAGTTCACCGAGGCCATCTCCTTTCAGATCGAATGCGAAAACCAGGAAGAGGTAGACTATTATTGGGAAAAACTTGGCGAAGGCGGACCGGTGGAGGCGCAGCAATGTGGCTGGGTGAAGGACAAGTTTGGCCTTTCCTGGCAGGTGGTGCCAAAGAGGATGATTGAGATGCTGAATGATCCTGACAAGGCCAAGTTTCAACGTGCTTTTGAGGCCATGATGCAGATGAAAAAGCTCGATATCGGCGAATTGGAGAAGGCGTTCAATGGGAAGTAACTCATTTTGGATTATAGGTGAATGAATTGAGTTCGAGTTCGTTGAAAGTGAGAGAGCATCGGGGGCGTATGCTGTGTTCTCTCAGTTAGATCTTTTTATGAAAATGCATGCTTCTTTGAAATGGTTGTTGGCGGGCTTTTTGGCTTGTGGTGCTGGGATGGTGTCGAGTTCGGCTTTGGCTGGCGAGGCCGTTGCGATTTTTGATGGCAAGACGTTGACCGGTTGGAAACAGAACAATGGGACGGCGACTTTCGCGGTGGTGGATGGCACGATTGTGGGGACAACGGCAGAGGGGAGCCCGAACTCATTTTTGTGCACGGAGAAACTGTATGGTGATTTTCAGTTGGAGTTCGATGTGAAGGTGGACAATCAATTGAACTCGGGAGTGATGATTCGCTCGCAAACGAAGGATGGCACGTCGGAAGGTCGTGTGAATGGTCCACAGGTGGAGATCGAAGCGAGTGGAGAGAAGGGCGCGGAGTCAGGTTATATTTATGGTGAGGCGATTGGAGGCTGGATGACCAAACCGGAGAAGCTGATTCCTCACAAGAAGTTCAAGGACGGTGAGTGGAATCATTACAAGATCGTTGCAAAGGGGCCGCGGATTCAGGTGTGGATCAATGGTGAAGAGGTGGAAGATCTGACAGATGAGAAGGTGTTTGCCTCGCATCCGAAGGGTTTCATCGGCTTGCAGGTGCATGGCATCAAGAAGGGCACGGGGCCTTACTCGGTGGCATGGAAGAACATCACACTGAAGGAACTGGAATAAGGTCCACGTGTGAGAATGTTTTACGGACGAGGGTTCAGTTCCTCGTCCGTTTTTTTTGTTTAGCTGATGAGAAGCAGGCGGGGTGGTTGACCTGGAATGGGATCGGGGGCGCGATGGATACAGGGGGGGACGGGGCTGCCGGGGTATTGGACGGCAATGCGCCAGAGGTTGTGGAGGCCAAAGATCACGGGTTCGGCGTTGGGCAAGGGAACGTAGTGGAGGTCGTAGCAGTAGTCGCTCAAGTATTCGAGGAAGTCGGCGTCGTCCTTGCCGCCATGCTGGGCGAGGAGGTGCTCGCGAGTGGCAGGGATGTCGATGTGACGCTGGGCTTGATCGTTGCGAAGGAGTTCGCTGGAGGCTCCGAAATAGGTGCAGAGCCAGGTGTCGGCTTCGGCGGTGGCGCTGTCGACGTGGAAGGAACAAACGTCGGTGCGCAGGGGTTCGGGTTCGTCGGGAGGGAGGTAGCCATTGACGGTGTCGAGAACGGGATCGAGTCCGTGTTCGCGGAGGAGGCGCTGGTCGTTGAGGAGGGTCGAGACGGCGAGCTGGCCTGCGGGAGTGAGATTGGCGGAGAGGTTTTGAAGCTGGTCTTCGTCGATGGTGGTGATGCCGAGGGGGGCGTTGAGATGGTCGACGACTTCGGCGAAATCGCCGGGGAGGGTGCGCGGCCAGCAGACGGCATTGATGCCGTTGGAGAAGGGGGTGGTGATAAGTTCGTGAAAGCTGGCGACCCGTTTGATGCGCGGGTAGTCGGCGGGGAGGGGGGGAGGCATGGGGTTGTCGGATTAGGACATCAATGAGGCGCTGCGCGTCCGGGTTCCCGGCAAGATGCCGAGAACGACACGCAAGATGCGTGTGCTCCCCAATTCCCTGCTAGATTTTCTTCACGAGGAGGGCCGCGTTGTGGCCGCCGAAACCGAAGGAGTTGCTGAGGGCGGCGTCAAGTTTGACTTCCCGGGCGACGTTGGGAACGACGTCGAGATCGCACTCGGGGTCCTGATTTTCGATGTTGATCGTTGGGGGGACGATCTGATCGCGCAGGGCGAGGACACAGGCGGCGAGTTCGATGCCACCGGCGGCTCCGAGAAGGTGGCCGGTCATGGATTTGGTGGCGCTGACGACGAGTCCGTCTTTGGCGTGGGCGCCGAAGGTGGCTTTGATGGCGAGGGTTTCGCCGATGTCGCCAAGTGGGGTGCTGGTGGCGTGGGCGTTGACGTATTGGACGTCTTCGGGATTGAGTTTGGCATGTTTAAGGGCCATGCGCATGCAGCGGGCGGCACCGGAACCGTCGGGGAGGGGGGCGCTGAGGTGATAGGCGTCGGCGCTGAGTCCGTAGCCGACGAGTTCGCAGTAGATGTGGGCACCGCGAGCTTTGGCGTGTTCGTATTCTTCGATCACGCAGCAGCCGGAGCCTTCGCCCATGACGAAACCGTCGCGGTCTTTGTCGAAGGGACGGGAGGCTTTTTCAGGAGAGTCGTTGCGGGTGGAAAGGGCGCGCATGTTGCCGAATCCGGCCATGCCCATGGGGGCGATGGAGGCTTCGGATCCACCAGCGACGATGGCGTCGGCGTCGCCGAATTTGATGATGCGCCAGGCCTCGCCGATGGAGTGGTTGGAGGTGGCGCAGGCGGTGACGATGCACATGTTGGGTCCGAGGAAACCGTATTCCATGGAGATCATGCCGCTGGCGATGTTCGCGATCATCATCGGAATGGTGAACGGAGAGACGCGGGAGGGGTGTTTGGTGATGAGCTGGGTGTGGTTGTTTTCCAGCACGGTGAGGCCGCCGATGCCAGAGCCGACCATGACGCCGATGCGCTCTTTGTTGACGTCGGCGGTGTCGAGTCCGCTGTCGATGATGGCCTGTTTGGCTCCGCCCATGGCGAGCTGGGTGAAACGGTCGGCGCGGCGACCGTCTTTGAAGTCGTTGAAATAAACTTTGGGATCGTAATCGACCACTTCACCGGCGAACTTGGTGGTGTATTCGGTCGTATCGATGGACTGGATGGTGCGGATGCCGCTTTTGCCAGCGATGAGGTTTTTCCAGAAATCTTCTTTGTTGTTGCCGAGAGGGGAAACAATGCCAAGGCCGGTGATGACTACGCGTCGGTCGCTCATGAGGAAAGGGTCGATGATGAAATTAGGTGGGGGGAAGGATAAGACACGGATTTGAGTGGGGGGCAAGAGAAAAGGAAAGTCGGCGAGCCGGGGCCGGTGGGGGATATGTTCAATTTTAAGCGTGTTTGCGCAGCAGGTAATGCAGGGGTCGCTCGTGTTTTTGTTTGGGGGTGAGAGGGGGAAGTTTGGGGTGGAGGGTGTGGGAAGAGTTTGCAAGGTGGCTTTGGAGAAGAGCAGCGGATTGGGATTTTAGCTGGGTCCATCGCGTCCAAGGGTGGTCCGGCGAATGGCTGAGATGCCGCAGAAGGCTGAGCCATTCGGTGTAGGCGCGGGCGAGGTCGCCGTTCTGAAAGGATGAAGGCGAAAGGATGAGGGATGAAGACAAACCGAGGAGTTCGGCGGTGGCTTCGCCGTAGGCGAGGGGAAGGCCGGCTTCGAGGTAGCCGGTGTGGTTGACGAATCCGTAGGTGGCGCGGCAGATGGCGGAGAGTCTTTCGCTGGGGTTGGCGATGGGGAGGTCGATGTGGGTGTTGCCGCGCAGGTTTGCCAGATGGGGAAGGAGTTCGTCGATGGGATAGGATTCGTCTTCGAGGGCGGCGGCAATGGCGAGGCCTTCGCCTTGTTGGAAGAAGCTGAAGATGATGCCGCGTTGAGTCGGAGTGCCGTCGCTTTCGATCAGACCGAGCGTGCGCCAGGCGTAAATGGCGCTGCCGCTGGAGGGTTTATGGTGGGAGGTTGATGGTTGATGGATCTCGGTGTCGACCTGACGTTCCAGGGTGCGAAATTGCGGAGTAACGAGCCAGTGGCCGTGGCTGTCCTGGGTGGCTTCGACGGGGAGGTTGGAAAAGTCGTAGGTGGCCCACAAGGTGTCACCACGGGTGGTCATGCCGAAGAAGGTGGCGTTTGGAAGTTGGGCGTCGAGTTTGGGAAGGGCGACGAGATGGAGTTTTTCCGGGGTGAGGGATTCGATGTGACGGGGGATTTGCAGGAGTTTGCGGAGGGATAAAGCGATGGTTTGCAGGCCGATTTCGCCGGTGGGATCGGGGACGCTGGGTCTGCCTAGGGCGATCTCGCGCCCGTAGATTTTTTGATCGCCCGGGAGTTTGGTGATGCGGCCGAGCGTGGGGAAAAGGGTGCTGAGGTAGCGGGTGCTGGAAAGGGTGGGGCCCTGAAAGGTGTCGTTGGCAAGGTGGGTCTGGCTGAGAGGGACGGTCTGGGTGACGGGTTTGGTGATGGGTTCCCAATGGCCCTGGCTGTTGAGGAGTTCGCGCTGGGTGGCTTTGAGGCCAAAGAGGGCGGTGGTAGTTTGGGGGGTGGCGGTTTGTTGAGGTGTGAGGCCGAGGTCGGGCGGGGTTTTGGCGAACAGTTTGGTGGTGAATTCGGTGGCGGCGATGAAGGGGTCGCGTCCGTCCTGGGCGGCGCGATACATGATGCGGAGGAAAAGAGGCCAGCTAAGTTTGTTGCCGCGACGGAGTCGGACGGGACGGGAGTCGTTGAGCGTGGGGCTGTCGCGGGTGGTGAGGACGTAACCACGTTCGTCGAGTCCGCGTCGGCCAGCGCGACCGAACATTTGCAGGAGTTCGTCGGCGCTGAGTTGTTGCTCCGAGACGCCGTCGTGGAAGGTGGTGCCGGAGACGTGGACGCTGCGCACGGAGAAATTGATCCCGGCGGCAAGGCCCATCGTGGAGACGATGACGCGCAGTTGTCCGGCTTTGGCGAGGGGTTCGATGAGTCCGGCGCGCAGCGGATAGCTGATGCCGCTGTGATGGAAGGCGACACGTTTTTCGAGCATCGACGCGATGTCTTTGCCCGCGAGGATGCGTTGTTCGTGGGTGAGCGATAGGGGTTCGCCGGGAGGAAGATGCGTGGCGATTTTGGCGGCGATGGACTCGGCGTCTTTGCGTCGGGGAGCGAAAATGAGCAGCGGGGCTAGGTCGGCAAGGAGGGCGGCGGTGGCGAGTTTGGCCCAGCGATTTTCAATGTTTTTGAAGCGGGGCTGGTGGTAATCGAGAGGGAAGTCTTCGAGGGGAACGGGACGGTTATGGGTGCTGATGACTTCGACTTGACGTCCAAGACGGCGCATCCATTCAGCGAGATCGTTGGGGTTTTCGACGCTGCCGCTGAGGAGGAGGAGTTGGGTGTTGGGCGGCGTGAGGATGATGGCGCCTTCATAGTGACTGCCGCGTGAGGAGTCGGCGATCATCTGGTATTCGTCGATGACGAGAAGCGCGGGACCATCGCCGCTGATGAGGCGTTCGATCTGGGTTTCGAGGGTGGCGACGAGGACAGGTGCGTGGACGTTGAGCGCAAGATCGCCGGTGGCGAGGCCAACATTCCAGCCGGCTTCGGTCCATTCGGCTTGTTTGTCGTTGGCCAAGGCGCGGGTGGGGACGGTGTAGACGAGTTGGCGTTTGTGATGACCGGCTTTGGCGATGAGTTCGAAGATGAAGGTCTTGCCGGCACCGGTAGGGGCGCTGACGATGACGTCGCTGCCCGCGCGCAGGTGACTGACGGCGCTGTGCTGCCAGGGGTCGGGGAGTTTCAGGGTTTGGGTGAGACCGGAAAACATGGCATGGCCGGGAGTCGAATGCAGGAGATCAGGGGACCAAGAGGATTACGTTCGTGCCAGCGGCGAGGGACTGGTTGGCTTCGAGTCGAAGCATCGCATTGGCCTGGCTGAGGCCGAAGAGGGCGTGGGATTGTTGGACGCCGGTGGGTATGAAGGTGTTTTGCTGAAGGGTGCCGCGGAGATAATGAGGACGATCGCCGGGGTTGTCGACGGCTTGATTGAGGGTGGCGGGAACGGTGGGTAGCTCAAATTGAAACGATCCCATCGATTTCAAGAGGGCGGGACGGACGAAGATTTGATAGGTGACGTAAGAGGAGACGGGGTTGCCGGGGAGTCCGAAGATCTGGCAGGGGTTGGTCTCGGTGCGGGCGTGGAGAAGGGGTTTGCCGGGTTTGATTTTGACGCGCCAGAGATTGGGGAGGATGCCGAGGGATTGGAGGGCGGGTTTGATGTGGTCGTGATCGCCCACGGAGACTCCGCCGCTGAGAATGAGGAAATCGTGGGTGCCGGTGAGTTCGCGCAGGGCAGAGATGGTTTGGTCGAGGTCGTCGGGGAGATGATGGGTGCTGATTGCGGAGATGCCGAGTTGGGCGACGAGGGATTGGAGAAGGATGCCGTTGCTGTTGTAGAGCTGGCCGGGAAGGAGGGGTTGGCCGGCGGGGATCAGTTCATCGCCGGTGGTGATGATGGCGACGCGTGGAGGCCGGATGACGGAGATTTCGTTGAGGCCTTGTGAGGCGAGAAGGGCGAGGCGGGTGGGGGTGAGGGCGTCACCGGGTTTGAGGAGCTGCTGGCCGAGGCAGATGTCGGTGCCGGTGCGGCGGAGGTTTTCTCCGGAGACGACGGGTTCGCGGCATTGAATATGAGTTTTATCGGGCGAGAGGTCGACGTCTTCCTGCATGATGACGGCATCGGCTCCCTCGGGCATAGGGGCACCGGTGAAAATGCGGATGGCGGTCCCGGAGTTGAGGGTGAGATTTTTTGAGGTGCCAGCGGGTTGCTCGGCGATGATGGGGAGGGGACTCGTGGTGGTGGTATCGGCGGCGAACACGGCATAGCCGTCCATGGCGGAATTGTCGAAGCCGGGGAGGGCGACGGTGGCGTGAAGGGCGCGTGCGGCGAAGTGATGAAGAGCGGAGGTCAGCGGGACGCGGATCGGATCGAGGGGTGAGACGCTGTCGAGGATGCGGGCGAGCGCGGTTTCGATTTCAAGCATGGCTGGGCTGGTGCGATCGTCACGGAACGGTTGGCGGAACTTCGGAGGCGGGATTGATGAACGGATTTTGCAGAGGAGGTAGATTTGACTCGGTGTTGACGGGATTCGGAGTTGGGGCACCGGGAACACCGCCCCAGTTGAGCTGGTTGTCCAGCGGAGGTGGTTCGCTGCCGGTTCCGGTTCCATTGGCTTTGGCGGCGGCCATGGAGGCGCTGACGGCTTCACGGGTGGCGAACACGGGATTGCCTTTTTGTGGGTAACCTTCGATGATGTCGGCGGAGAGGAATGTGTGCTTGCGTTCGGGAGTGACTTTGAGTTCGGCTTTGAGTCCGCTGGGGGAAAAGGTATAAAGTGCGGTGCCAGCGACGATGGCATATCCCCGATGGGCGCTGATGAGGACGAATTTTTGCTCGGGATTAACCATCTCGATGGCTCCGATGGCGAGGTCACCAGTGGATTCGTCGGTTTGCTGAGCACGTTTTTTGCGCAGCAGTCCGCAGCTGGTGGTCAAAATGGCCAACAGCAACAGGACGGTGAGGGGAAACAGGGCTTGAGGTCGCACGGTAAGAAACAGTCACTAGGATTGAATGAGCGGGTGGGGAAGCGCAAGCCCAACCCGAAAAAAATGCGTTTCTTGAGGAAATCAAAAAAGCCGAAATGCGCGGTGGAAACCTCGCGACGGACCGCTAGGATGCCCGCGTGAGCTATCAGGTCTTCGCCCGTAAATATCGTCCCCGCACTTTTGATGATGTGCTTGGTCAGGAGCATGTTGTGCGCACGTTGCGCAATGCCATTGCCCAGAAAAGGCTGGCCCATGCCTACCTGTTTGTGGGTCCGCGTGGCACCGGGAAAACCAGCACGGCGAGGATCTTTGCCAAGGCATTGAATTGTCCGGGTGGTCCGATGGTGGATTTCGATCCGGACAATGAGCTTTGTGTGGAAATTGAAAAGGGCATCTGCCTAGATGTGCGGGAGATTGACGGCGCGAGCAACAACGGGGTGGAGCAGGTGCGTGAACTGCGTGAGGAAGTGAAGTTTGCGCCGACTCGGTGCCGGTTTAAGATTTATTACATTGATGAGGTTCACATGCTGAGCACGGCGGCGTTCAACGCGCTGTTGAAGACGTTGGAGGAACCGCCGGAACATGTGAAGTTCATCTTCGCGACGACGGAGGCGCACAAAGTGCTGCCGACGATCATCAGTCGTTGTCAGCGTTTCGATTTGCGGCGCATTCCGGCGGGGGTGATTGCGAATCATCTTCTGCACATTGCGACCTTGGAGAACGTGGCGCTGGATCAAAAGGCGGCTTATGCGATTGCCAAGGGAGCGGAGGGCGGCATGCGTGATGCGCAGTCGATGCTGGATCAGTTGGTGGCGTTCTGCGGGGAGAGGATTGAGGAGCAGGACGTGCTGGACATTTTCGGGTTCACGCGAGGGGAAACCGTGGCGCATCTGGCGCAGGAGATTTTGCAGCAGGACACGGTGGGGGCCTTGAAACATTTGCACACTCAGGCGGATGGCGGGAAGGATCTTTCGAGGTTGCTGGCAGATTTGATCCAACATTTCCGCAATTTGCTGGTGCATCAGGTGGATGCGGGAGCGGCGGAGGAGGATCTTTCGCCGGAGATGACGGCGTTGGTGCGTGGTCAGTCGGCCATGGTCGAAGCCGAATCGGTGTTGCGGGTGATGGATGGTCTTGCCGAAGTGGATGCGAGGATGCGTTGGGCGAGCAACAAGCTGCTGCATCTGGAGATTGGCATCATCCAGGCCGTGCAGACCTTGGGCGAAGTGACATTGACCGAAGTCATTCAGGCGATTGGTGGCGGTGGTAGCGGGGGGGCTCCGAGGACGATCACGCGGCGGGCAATCGCACCGGTGGCGGCGGTGCCTGTGCCGGTGGTGGCTACGGTTCCAACTCCGGTTGCTCCGATTCCGGTGCCCGCATCTGAGGCGGTTAAAGTTCAGCCCGAGCCCCAGACCGAGCCTGCGCCGCAACCAAAACTTCAGCCTTTGGTGGCTCCACCTGAACCGCCAGCGAAGCTTCCTGAACCGGGTGCAGATCTGTCTTTTGATTTGGATATCGAGCCTGCTGCCATCCCTGCCAAGGCGGAACCGTTGAGCCTCGAAGCCCTCTGGACGCTGTTTCTTGAGCGAGTGACGGTGGAACGTCCGTTGTTTGCCAATTGGGTGGAGTTTGGCGCATTTCTTCGGCAGGAAGGCAAGGTGCTGGTATTGGGATTGCCGACGACCGAGGACTCAGCACGGGACAACTTGATGCGACCAATGGCCCGCAAGTTTTTGGAAGAGATGCTGGCCGATTTGACGGGCAAACCGGTGAATTTAGACATCGTGCTCGATGCGACCCTGGCGCCGCCTCCGGTGAGTGAGATGTCATTGGGGTTGTTGGAGATGGATTCTCCCTCTCCGCAGAAGGCCGGTGGAAAAGAGCCGGAAGCTGCGCCCAAAGAAGAAACGCCCAAAATCGGAACGGACCCCGATTTTTACAAAGACCCGCTGGTGAAAGCCGCGATTGAAAAGTTCAAGGCGACCTTGGTGAAATGACCGATCGGCAGCAACCCTTTATCCCAACCAAATCTTTCTATGAATATACAAAAAATGCTCAAGCAAATGCAGCAGATGCAGTCGAAGATGGCAGAGACCCAGGCTGATCTCGCTGCTCAGACCGTGCAAGCTTCGTCCGGTGGTGGACGGGTGACGGTGACGGCCAATGGTTCGCAGGAAATCACAGCGATCAAGATCAGCAAGGAGGTGGTTGATCCCGAAGATGTGGAGGTGTTGGAGGACTTGGTGTTGAACGCAGTTCAGCAGGCGCTGGCGAAGAGCAAAGAACTCGCGGCAGGGGAAATGGGCAAGCTGACCGGTGGACTTGGATTGCCGCCAGGGTTGGGACTGTAAATCATAGCTTGCTTAGGCCTTATTCGGCCGCTTCAGAACGTTCGATGCGCCAGGCATCGCGATGTTCGGTGACCCATTCGACGAGGGCACGTTCGAAGCCGATGTCCTCTTTGGCCTTCTGGCTTTCGATCCACTTATAACGGCGGATCTCGTCCAGTTCAGCGAGGTATTCTTCGTAGTAACTGATGGCGGTGCGAGATTGAGCGGGGGAGGCCATATCGGGAAAGGCTAAAGGATAAGGGATAAAGGATAATGGACAAAGAGGGCAGTTACATCACATGCGCTCGGTGGTCTTGATGCCGAGGAGATCGAGACCCTGTTTAAGGATTTTCGAGGTGACTTCGCAGAGGACGAGGCGGGTGTTGCGCACGGTGCCTTCGGAGCGCAGGACGGGACAGGATTCGTAGAATCCGTGGAAGGTGTCGGCGAGTTCGTAGAGGTATTGGGCGAGCAGGCTGGGACGGAAGTCCTGTTCAAGAACATCATGCACAACTTCGCCGAACTGACGAAGTTTGACGGCGAGAGCGCGTTCGGCTTCTTCGGTGATTTCGCATTCGGCATCGAGCGTCGGAGCAGCGTCGCCGAGTTTGCGGAAGATGCCGCGAATGCGGACATAAGCGTTGATAAGATAGGGGGCGGTGTTGCCTTGAAACGACAGCATTTTCTCCCAGGAGAATTTGTAGTCGGTCATGCGATGCTGGCTGAGCTCGGCATACTTGACGGCGGCGATGCCGATGATCTCGGCGATCTGGTCCTTGGCGGATTCTTCCAGGTCGCGTTCGTCAACGATTACACGTGCGCGTTCGACGGCTTCGTCGATGACTTCGATCAGGCCGACCGATTCGCCGGAGCGGGTTTTGAACATTTTTCCATCAGGTCCGAGGATGCTGCCAAAGGCGATGTGTTCCATGCGCGTGGCTTGACCGCGACGCGTGGACGCGGCGAAGAGTTGACGGAAATGAAGTTGTTGGGGAGCGCCAACTACATACCAGATCTCATCAGCCTTCCATTCGCGAACCCTGAAGTCGATGGTGGCGAGATCGGTGGTGGCGTAGAGAAATCCGCCGTCGGATTTACGCACGATGCATGGAGCATCGGTCCACTCGCCATCGCGTTGGGTTTTGAAGGGATCGTGGTTGGGAGATTGGGTTTCGTCGGAGAAAATGCAAGCGGCGCCGTCGCTGATGCGGGCGATGCCTTTCTCTAGAAGATCGTCGACCAGCGGAGCGAGGGCTTCGTTGTAAAAGCTTTCGCCGAGGTAATGGTCGAAATGGATGCCGAGTCGATCATAAACTTCGTTCAACTGATCCAGCGTGAGCTTGACGCAGCGTTTCCAGATTTCGAGGTTTTCGGCGTCGCCTTTCTGGAGTTTAACGAGCTCGAGTTTGCAGGTTTCCAGGATTGATTCATCGGCCTTGGTCAGAGCGTTGACGGCACGGTAAACGCGCACGAGTTCATGAATCGGATCTTTGGCGAGGGCGTCGTGATCGAGCAGCGTTTTGAAACCGTGCAGGATCATACCGAATTGGGTGCCCCAGTCACCGACGTGGTTGTCGGTGATGACCTGGTGGCCGACGAAACGGGCGATGCGCGCGAGGCTGTCGCCAATGAATGTGCTGCGGATATGGCCGACATGCATGGGTTTGGCGACGTTGGGGGCGCTGAAATCGATGACAATGCGACGAGCCTGGTCCACCTCGGAAACGCCGTTGCGGTCATCTTCGAGAAGCAATCCGATGGTTTTTGCGAGCGCAGGTTTGCTGAGTCGGAAGTTGAGGAAGCCGGGTCCGGCAATCTCTGGCGTGTCGCAAAGGTCGCTGACGTCGAGGTTTTCGACCAAAGTCGCGGCAAGTTGACGGGGATTGGTTTTCAAGGCTTTCGCTGCCACCATGGCCGCGTTGCTCTGGTAGTCTCCGAAGCGGGTATCGGAGGCCTGGGCAACGGTGATGGGAATGCCTTCAGGAGGGGTGATGCGTGCTTTTTCGAAAGCGAGCAGGAGGCGTTGGGTGAGAAGCTGGCGACAGGTAGACATTGAGAAGAAATAATTGAGGGGAGGAAGGGAAAATTTTCGGCCGATGAAGGGGCCGGGGTCACTTGTCCGCGTGTTTGCGGAAAACTTCAAGGATGGCAGTGGCATCAGGTGCCTCGAGCAATTGTCGTCGCAACTTGCTGCTGAGGAAGTTCTTGGCGACCGCCCGCAGGGTTTGCAAATGCAGCAGGTGACGGTCCTGTGGCACGATGTAGAGGAGAATGTAGTGAACCGGCTCTCCATCGGGCGCATTGAAATCGATGCCTTGAAGGGAACGTCCGAAGATGAACACGGTTTCGGATACCGCGTTGGAATAGCAATGAGGGATGGCGACTCCAGAACCGATGCCAGTGGTGTGGATGTTTTCCTTCTCAATGAGAGCGTTCAGTAGCGTGGGGCGGGCTTCGCGTGGAATCGCGTTAAGGGCGTCGAGGCGTTCGAGAAGCTCGGCAATGACTCCCGGGCGTTCCAGCGCAACCATGTCCGCGATCACTCGATCTGCCGACAGGGTGTTGGCAAGATTGATGTCGAATTGAGGAGCGGTGATCGGCTGGGCCAAGGCAAAGATGATTGTAGACGGGAGATTGTGGGTGGCAATGGACAAATGCGGCGCATTGCGGTGCTTCATTTCATCTCTGCGGGTGACTGGCTGAAGGTCGGGCCCTCCTGCATGCTCATGGTTTCAAGACTGGGAAGGTTCTCAAGTGGTTTACGATGGTCAACGAGCCGGCGCTCAACCTGTCGTGTCCAATCGGCGGCCAACTGGCCCAGACGAGATGCTGCTTTTTCGATGTTCGAGGCTTGAACAGAGCGCCATAGAACTAAGGGAAGGGTGAGGAGCAGGGCAGTTGTTGCAGGCAACAATGCCGGGTAGAGGTTGGGGGGAAGAGCCATGAAACTTTGCTCCATGAACAGCAGCAGCGTGCCGGCGAGACCGATGATGGCAAGGATCTTCATCGGCAACTTGCCAATGTTGGCATTCAGGCCGACGGCCTCGCTCTCGCAGGCATGCAGAAGCGTGTGTCGCACGGCATCCATTTGCGAGGGGCTGATCCGACCGGCGGAACGAAGTCGCGTGATGAGTTCAGTATTGATGGTGAACGACCCGGTGAGATGCTGGCAGAGCTCGCGGCAGGCATTCTCATAGGTCCGGTAGCACGGTGATTTGGCCTGGATGCGCCGGGCGAGATACATCTCCAATGGCTGCTCGGAAAGCTGGTAGCCATCGAAGAATTCAGCGTCCGCATGCTCCCTTTCGCGAATTCGAAAGCCCTGTGCGAGCATATTGACGGCACCTGCGACCGCTATCAAAGCCAGCAGCGAGAGGATTCCCAAGGCCAGGGGAGAAAGCGGCTCCAGAAGTGTTTCCAATCCGCGCAGAACCTGCGGCAGTGGGGTGTCGGCATTGTTTAATAAAATCACTAAGGCCATGGTCGCGATTTCGATAACACACCATGCAACTGATGTCCCATGAAATTGCTTCGTGGCGCTTCGTGCGATGGGAATTTCGTATCCGATGCGTCCATTTTTCACAGACAACGTTATGATGATTGACGACCGGGGCTGTCACAGTCCCGGTAGTTGCATCAAAGCCCCCATTTATCTCTTATGAAACGCTGGTCATTTTCTATCGCCACGGTCGCTGGCACCGAGGTTCGCATTCATGCGACCTTTCTTCTGCTGCTTGCATTTATTGGCTGGCAGGCGTCCCAGGTTGGGGGGCTTGAAGCGGCGCGCAATGCCGTGCTTTTTATCGTGGCGATGTTTGCCTGCGTGCTGCTGCATGAATTTGGGCACGTGTTTGCCGCTCGCAGATACGGGATTTTGACTCCTGACATCACGCTGCTGCCCATTGGTGGGCTGGCGAGGCTGGAACGCATGCCTAAAGAACCTGTTCAGGAATTGGTGGTCGCTTTGGCAGGCCCAGCGGTGAACGTGGTGATTGCCGGGTTGATCATCGGATCGATCCAGGTGATGCCACCGGTATCGTTCGATATTGATCCGCATGGACGGAGCTTTTTTGTGCAACTGGCGCAGTGGAACATCATCATGGTGCTGTTCAACATGATTCCGGCGTTTCCGATGGATGGCGGCAGGGTGTTGCGTGCCGTATTGGCGATGTTGACGGGGAACTACGCGAAGTCCACCCAGTGGGCTGCGACGATCGGCCAGGGTTTTGCGGTGATCGGAGCAGTGGCTGCGATGTTCTTTTTCAAGAACCCTTTTCTTATCATCATCGCCATCTTCATCTTTTTAAGTGCCGGCCAGGAGGCGGCATATGTGAACGAACAGGAAAGCATGGATGGGATGAAGGTGAGGGATGCCATGATGACCAATTTTCAGACGCTGGGTGATCATTCACGGCTGCAGGACGCGGTGACGTTATTACTGGCCGGTTCGCAGCATGATTTTCCGGTGGTGGATCGGGGAGGGGGTTTTGTTGGATTGTTGCGGCGCAAGAACCTCATCAGCGCCTTGTCGGAGCACGGTCCTCAACATCCGGTAGCAGAGGTGATGGAGTCCTGCGACATTTTACTGGAACCGCAGCAGGCCTTGACCGAAGCGATGGACAAGCTGCGGCAAAGTGAATGTCCGGCCTTGCCAGTGATGGACCCACTGGGTGGCGGGTTACGAGGATTGCTTACTGCCGAAAATATCGGCGAAATGATTATGGTGCGCAGTGCCATGATGAATCGGGATGACCGGCTTGGATGATCCAGACGAGCCCCCAAAGGTCTTTGTGCCGGGCCCCAACCCGCTTTGCATTACATGTATTGTTTAATGTTATAAAGCCTGACTTAAGGTGGGGTATAAATCGACCATAAGAAAGTTTTATTGGTTCGTCGTATTGCCCGCTTCATCCGTTTGGGCCTTTGCCTATCGATGAAAATTGTTTTCCTACGCGGCTGTCAGTAGGACCAGAGATTTGAGGACGCCCTAAGGCGTTGCTGATGACGACCTTGTCTGGCTGTCCCTGTTTGTCCACCAAACAGCCGCGCTAGAAAATCTGGCACGTCCTTTGCTTACCCCTCAGTTGGAATGCCTTGCTCCCAACTCGTTGGGAGCCGGGCTCGCCATAAAAAGAAGACAACCTACTAACAACCTGATGATGACGCCAACCCACTTGATTCGTAAAACACCTATCGCGGCACTTGTTGCCGCGCTCCTGGTCGGGACCTTCGTGTCTCCGCTATCCTACGCACAAGAAACACCTCCGCCTGCACCGGTCGCTGAAGCTCCCGCAGCGCCCGCCCCCGAGGCTGTAGCACCGGCTCCCGCTCCAGCGGAAGTAACACCTGCTCCAGCCCCGGCGGCCGAAGCACCAGCACCCGAAGCTCCTGCAGAGGCCCCCGCCGAAGCAACAGCAGAGGCCCCCGCTGAAGAAGACGCGGGTCCTTCCGTCGAATTGTTCACCGTCAACAACGTGTGGATGATGGTTTGCGCCGCGCTGGTGTTCTTCATGAACCTCGGCTTTGCCTGCGTTGAAACCGGTCTCACCCAGGCCAAAAACACGGTCAACATCCTCTTCAAGAACGCCATCATTCCCTGCATCGGTATCCTTACCTATGCTTTGATCGGCTTTAACTTGATGTATCCGGGATTCGGCGAAGGAGATAATTTATGGTTCAAGTTTGCCGGATTTGGCATTACCACGGACGAAGCCGGTATCACCTCCGCCTACAATGCGGGTTACACCTACTGGACTGACTTCCTGTTCCAGGCCATGTTCGCCGCCACCACCGCCACCATCGTTTCCGGTGCTGTCGCAGAACGCGTCAAACTCTCCTCCTTCATGGTGTTCACCGTGATCTTCGTCGCCATTGTCTACCCACTCGCAGGCAGCTGGAAATGGGGCAACGGTTGGGCCAACCAAATGGCCACTCCGTTCTATGACTTTGCAGGTTCCACCTTGGTTCACTCCGTGGGCGGTTGGGGCGCGCTTGCAGGTGCCATCATCCTTGGAGCTCGTCGCGGCAAATATGTCGACGGCAAAATCAAGCCTATCCTTGGTCACAGCATGCCACTCGCCACTCTTGGCGTGTTCATCCTCTGGCTCGGCTGGTTCGGCTTCAACGGCGGTTCCGTTCTGTCCGCTGATCCTGGTTTGGTTTCTCTGACCTTGGTCACCACCTCCATGTCTGCTGCTGCTGGCGGTTTTGCCGCGAGCATCGTTTCCTGGATCTTCTTCAAGAAGCCCGATTTATCCATGACCCTCAACGGCATCCTTGCCGGTCTCGTCGGCATCACCGCAGGTGCGGATCAGATGTCCCCGATGACCGCCACCTACATCGGCCTCATCAGTGGCGCCCTGGTGTTCTTCTCGGTGCTGTTCTTCGACAAAATCAAAATTGATGATCCAGTTGGTGCCATTTCCGTTCACTTGGTTTGCGGTATTTTCGGCACCCTCGCCGTTGGCCTCTTCGGTGCCAAAGCCGGTGGCGAACAGCTCATGAGCCAGATCAAAGGCGTCGCCGTTTACGGTGCATTCACCTTCGTGGTGACCCTGATCCTGTTCTCGGTGATCAAACTGGTCATGGGACTGCGTGTTTCTCCTGAAGAAGAGTCCGAAGGACTCGACATTGGCGAACACGGTGGTGTTGCTTACGACATCCCCCCTGCCAAATGATTTACTGCCTGTCGGGGACGATGATTTCCTGACAGCGCTTTTAATCACGATAAAACTCCCCGGCGAAAGTCGGGGAGTTTTTTTATATTCCTGACTCGAGATTACTCAGGCTGGCACAAGGTTTGCTATGAGCAGCGATAACGCTCGATCGCACAAATCTCATTGCGACCCCTAAAGGTCGCGATTGGTTCGCTCAAGCGCCAAGCTAAACACGCCATTCTATGATCCAAACCATTCGCCAGCGCGTCCTCGCCGCAGCTCTAGGAGCTGCGTTTTTTGTCACCGGAGCCATCCATGCTCAGGAAACTGCCCCCGCTCCAGTCCCAGCTCCGGCTCCCGTGGTCGAAGCAGAGGCACCAGCCGCAGAAGCCCCCGCCGACGGCCCAACCGTCGAACAACGACTTTACGATTTGGAAGCCTACATCAAGAACGGCGCTCCTGGGAAAGATGGTGATGTCGAGTGGACCTCGAATATTGCTGGCCCCGGTCCCGGTCACAGTGCATGGCAGATGACCAGCAGCGCTTTGGTGCTGTTCATGACCCTGCCCGGTCTCGCCCTTTTCTACGGCGGTCTGGTTCGCAAGAAAAACGTGTTGAGCGTTCTTGCTCAATGCCTTGGACTTGCCGGATTGGTGACCATCCTGTGGTGGGCAGTGGGATACAGCCTTTCATTCAGCGGCGGCGGTCCGTTTCTTGGTGACACGGCCATGGCCTTCCTCAAAGGCGTTGAACCCGGTGCCTCAGGTGCAGGCTATTACTGGATCTCCGACAGCATGTGGGTGGTGTTTCAATTGACCTTCGCCATCATCACTCCGGCACTGATCGTTGGAGCCATTGCTGAGCGCATGAAGTTCATCTCCGTGCTGGTATTCTCCGCCATCTGGATGTTCGCTGTGTATTTCCCTTTTGCCCACATGGTCTGGGGCGGCACCGGTTTCATGTGCGGTCCTCTCAACGCGGACGCGGGCATCAAAGCCATCGATTTTGCAGGCGGCACCGTCGTTCACATGACCTCTGGTTGGAGCGCCCTGGTTCTCTGCATCATCCTTGGTAAACGCAAAGGCTACGGCAAAGAGCCCCTCACCCCACACAGCATGGTGCTTTGTATGGTCGGCACCGGCATGCTTTGGGTCGGATGGTATGGTTTTAACGCCGGTTCCGCACTTGGTGCCGACGCCCTTGCAGCCAACGCCTTCATGACCACGACGCTTTGCGCCGCCGTTGCCTCCTTTGTCTGGGGCATCACCGAATGGATCTTCCGTGGTAAACCTAGCGTTCTTGGTTTCTGCTCCGGTGTGGTGGCAGGTTTGGTGGTCATTACCCCTGCTGCTGGTTTCGTCACCGCCAATTCGGCCGTCATCATGGGTGTGATTGCTGGTATCGTTCCGTTCATCGCCGTCATGGGCATCAAGAAAATGCTCGGTTATGACGACTCCCTCGACACCTTTGGCATCCACGGCGTGGGCGGCACCATCGGCGCCATCCTCACCGGTGTGTTTGCTGATCCTGCGGTGAACAGCGTGGTTGAGCCACTCAAAGACGGCCTTCTGATGGAGCAAATCAAATCCGTTCTCCTTACCATCGTGTGGAGCGTGGTCGCCACCACCGTGATCGCTCTGATCGTGAAATTCACCGTCGGTCTGCGTTGCAGCGATGACGTGGAAGAAGCCGGCCTTGACCTTCCTGAACACGGCGAAGCAGGTTACGAACACTAAGCGGCCAGCCGTTTTAGTTAAAACTTAGTGAACTGGGGTGCAGCGATGCGCCCCAGTTTTTTTGTGTCCCTCCCCCGTTACCCCGCATTTTTCCGCTTGCCCTCCTGCCTTGGACTGCGCGAGTATTTGCGTTCATTTCCTTATCATTCTCAACCCTTCTTCAATACCTATCGCATGAGCAGAAAAATTCGTTACGGCATGATCGGCGGCGGTCGCGGTGCCTTCATTGGCGGCGTGCATCGCATTGCAGCAAACATTGATGGTCAGATTGAACTGGTCTGTGGCGCATTTTCATCCGATCCCCAGCGTTCGAAAGACAGCGGTGCGGATTTCTTTCTGTCAGCCGACCGTTGCTACGGAAGCTTTGAGGAAATGATCACCAAAGAAGCCGCGCTGCCTGCTGATCAACGCATGGATTTTGTGTCCATCGTCACGCCCAATCACGTCCACTTCCCTGCTGCCAAAGCCGCACTCGAAGGAGGCTTTCACGTGCTCAGCGACAAACCTGCCACCTTAAATCTTGAAGAAGCCAAGGCCCTGGCGGAGATCGTGGAAAAAAGCGGCAAACTCTACGGACTCACCCACAACTACACTGGCTATCCGATGGTGAAACAAGCCCGCGAGATGGTGTCGAGCGGCCAACTGGGCAAAATCCGCAAGGTCGTGGTGGAGTATCCGCAGGGATGGCTCGCCACACGCATTGAAGCAAGTGGACAAAAACAGGCCGAGTGGCGCACCGATCCCAAACGCTCCGGAGCCGCTGGTTGCATCGGCGACATCGGCACCCATGCTGAAAACCTCGCCGAATACATCACCGGATTGAAAATTTCCGAACTCGCCGCCGACATCACTTCATTTGTTGAAGGTCGTCAATTGGATGACGATGGCAACGTTCTGCTCCGTTTCGACAACGGGGCCAAGGGCATCCTTCACGCTTCCCAAATCAGCGTTGGAGAAGAGAACAATCTGAACATCCGCATCTACGGCGAAAAAGGTGGACTCGAATGGCGGCAGCAGGAGCCCAACACCCTGCTTGCCAAATGGAACGATCAACCCACTCAAATTTACCGCACCGCCAGCGGTTATCTTTGTCAGGCTGCAGCGGCTGCCGGCCGAATTCCTGGGGGCCATCCCGAGGGTTACCTTGAAGCGTTTGCCAACATCTATCGCAATTTCGCCGCGCATGTTCGCAGCGAAATCGACGGCACCGCTCCCGATGCCAATGTTCTCGACTATCCCAAGATTGAAGACGGAGTGCGCGGCATGGCGTTCATCGAAGCCGTGGTTCAATCCTCCGCCGAGAACGCTGCCTGGACCAAACTCAACGCCTAGAAAATCCGGCGCGGATTACCTCCTAAAATCACGAAGCGCCGATGGCTATAGACCATCGGCGCTTCGCTTTTTTTCGGCAAACCCCCACGTTCACCGAAATTGTCTGTCGAGGAACTTGATGGCCGCGCGGACGGCGGCTCCATCAGACAAGAACCCGATCACATGGCCCCGTCCTCGTATCCAGAATAATTCATTGGGAACTCCCGCCGCAGTGAGAGCCTTGCGATAATCCACCGGTTGATCACTGCGCACCAGAAGATCAAAGCCACCGTGATAGAGAAATACTGGCGGATCATCCGGCGAAATATGAGTGACCGGCGAAGCCTCAACATACGCATCCGGATATTCGGTCATCACTCCACCGATGAAATCAGCAATCAACCCCGGGCCGGGATACTTCCGCAAATCGACTGGCGCCCCACCGGCGACCACCGCCTTGATTGGTGGAGTGTTCGGATCATCCATAGAACCGAGCAACGCCGCCAGATGCCCCCCCGCCGAGTAGCCAAACACCGCCATGGGACGTGGATCGAGATTGAAGGTGTCCCCTCGTGCGCGGAACCAGCGCATGGCCTCCTGCAAATCTTGAACCGGTGCCGGATAATGATATTTCGGGGCCAGCCGGTAGGTGGCATTCATCACCACATAACCGCGACGTGCCAGACGACCCGCGATGGATTCCATGTCACTGCGCCGATCGGTCTTGGCCCAACCACCACCATGAATCAACAACACCCCGGGCCATGGCCCATCGCCTTTCGGTTCATAGATATCAGCCCTCAAAGCCTCGGGCCAGCCTTCCGGCGTGTAAACGGCATTACGCCACACCTTGAACCCAGGAGCCGTCACCACCTTGCCCGGACTCGAGTCCCCAGCACTCTTCAAATGCGAAGAGCACGACATCATGGAAAGCAATAAAATGGCGGATAAGAATTTAAGCATTGAGGACGAGAGGTGATCCGAGCAGAACGAATGTTCAGATTCAAAAAAGCCCAATTTCATGATTTTTTGATCGTGGCCCTCAGGAGATTTTCCATTGCCATCAAGGCGGCCTCATGACAGCATGCAGGTCTCCAAATTCTGAACTGAATCTCAAATCACCAATCAACAGACACCATGCCACGTCCAGTTACCCTTTTCACCGGCCAATGGGCCGACATTCCCTTCAACACCATGTTGGAGAAAGCCAAAACTTTTGGTTACGACGGCCTTGAACTCGCCTGCTGGGGCGATCACTTCGAAGTCGCCAAGGCCGATCAGGCCTACTGCGATGCCAAGCGTTCCGCACTCGACGCTGCCGGTCTAAAAGCTTTCGCCATCTCCACCCACCTGGTCGGCCAGGCAGTTTGCGATCGCATTGATGAGCGCCACAAAACCATCCTCCCCGATTACATCTGGGGCGATGGAGACCCGGAAGGTGTCCGTCAACGCGCTGCCGAAGAAGTCATTAAAACCGGCCATGCCGCCAAGCGTTTTGGTGTCAATGTGGTCAACGGGTTCACCGGCAGCAGCATCTGGCATCTGCTCTACAGCTTCCCTCCCACCCTTCCCGGCCAGATCGATGCGGGCTATGAAGACTTCGCCAAGCGCTGGACCCCGATCTTTGACGAGTTCCAGAAAATTGGCGTGAAGTTCGCGCTGGAGGTTCACCCCACCGAAATCGCTTTCGACATTTCCTCCGCCGAGCGCGCCCTCAAAGCCGTCGATTACCATCCGGCTTTCGGTTTCAACTACGACCCTAGCCACTTTGGCTACCAAGGCGTCGACTACGTCAAGTTCATCTACAAATTCTCCGACCGCATTTTCCATGCGCACATGAAAGATGCGGCATGGGATCTTGGACACGACGCCGGGGTTTTTGGCGGCAACGTCGACTTCCACAAACCCGAGCGTTATTGGGATTTCAAATCGGTCGGTCGCGGTAACATCAACTTTGAAAAAATCATCCGCGCCCTCAATGACATTGGTTACACTGGTCCGTTGAGCGTCGAATGGGAAGATGGCGGCATGGACCGCGAGTTCGGTGCCACCGAATCCGCCGCTTATGTGAAATCCAAGGACTTTCCGCCGAGCAACATCGTGTTCGACGCCCAGTTCGACAAAAGCAAACAAGCCTGAGTTCCAAGTGTCAGACCCCTGCCCGCAATCAAATCATTTGTAAAATCTAGTTGCGGGCAGGCTGGAGTTCGATACCTTCTCCTCCCCTGTCCAACACAGCAGGAAGCCGGCGTGGCGAAATTGGTAGACGCGCTAGACTCAAAATCTTGTATGAGTGATCATGTGTCGGTTCGAGTCCGACCGCCGGTATTTTAAATTTCCAATCTTCAGATCGCCCGGGATTACATTCCCGGGCTTTTTTATGCCATACTCGCAAAAATCTTGTCCAGTTCACGGCTTGTTTTGAAGATTGAATTGGCCGAATGCGTTACTGTCATGGTCACCGAGCGGGAAACCTTTGCTACCGCCTCCAGACTACTTAATTTTATCATTCCTATCATGTCCACCGACACCCAGGCAGCCGAACAATTCCGCCACAGCTATCAAAAACTGCGCACCGAACTCGCCAAACGGATCGTCGGCCAGGAGGACACCGTCGAGCAAGTCTTCATCGCCATGGCCGCTGGTGGTCATGCGCTGCTTGAAGGGGTTCCAGGACTTGCCAAAACATTGCTCGTCAAATCATTCGCCGATGCCCTTGATCTCAGCTATCGCCGCATCCAGTTCACCCCTGATCTCATGCCTGCGGACATTACCGGCACGGAAATCATCCAGGAGGACGAACAAACCGGTCGACGCAAACTGGTTTTCATGCGCGGCCCCATCTTTTCGCAGATCATCCTCGCCGACGAAATCAACCGCACTCCACCCAAAACCCAGGCCGCCCTGCTGGAGGCCATGCAGGAACGCAGTGTGACCATTGGTCAGGAAACCTGCATGCTGCCGCAACCGTTTTTCGTGCTTGCAACGCAGAACCCCATTGAGCAGGAAGGCACCTATCCCCTCCCTGAAGCGCAAAAAGACCGATTCTTGTTTCTTATCAAGGTAGGCTATCCCAGTCGCGATGCCGAGAGGGAAATCCTCGCCCGCACCACCGGTGCCCCCACCGAGGACATCAAGCCCGTATTGAGCGCCGCCGATCTTCAGGACGCCCAAGCGCTCGCCCGCCGCGTTCCGGTTCCTGACCACGTCACCGATTTTGTGCTTGATCTGGTCCGCGCGACTAGAACCACCGAGCCCGATGTCAGTTCCTTCGTGAAACAAATGGTCGGCTGGGGCGCAGGTCCTCGCGCGTCTCAGCATCTGATCCTATCCAGCAAGGTCCGCGCTCTGCTGCAGGGGCGCACGCATGTGACTTTGGACGACATCGAAGCCCTGGCGCGCCCCGTCATGCGGCATCGTATCGTCCCCACATTCCACGCCGAAGCCGAGGGCATCACCGTGGACCACATCGTCGATCACCTTTTGAAGACGGTTAAAAAACCGCAGGTTTCGAAAGTCCTCTAAAGCTGCTTTTTTCAATCACAGATGGACGCAAATCAACACAGATTTTCACTGGTCTGATTTGAAGCAGCTATCTGTGTTTATCGGTGTCCATCTGTGGTTAAGAACTAAATCTCAACCACGAACCCAAGCGAAAAATCACCAGCCACCCATCACTTCGAGGGCATAACCACGCAAATATTCGGTTTCAGGAATGCCCGAAACAATCGGATGATCAGTGCGCTGGGAATAAACCGCGAGCTGACGCATGTGCCGTTTCGAATCAACCGCCGCTTCGTTGATCATTCGTCGGAAATCGCCCGCACTTACGTGATGGGAACAGCTGAACGTCGCCAAAATGCCACCCGGTTGCAGCATCTTCATCGAACGCAGATGGATCTCCTTGTAACCACGCATCGCATCGTTGAGCGACATCTTGGTTTTGGTGAAACTCGGGGGATCCAAGATGATCAGATCATAACTATCGCCAGCTTTCTCGGCCGCCTTAAGGAAATCAAAACAGTTCTCAGCACGGGCACCAATTGAAACGCCGGCTTTGCGGGCGTTCTGCAGCACCAGATTGATGGCTGGTTCGCTGACATCCACCGCAATGACTTCCGTTGCACCAGCAAGCGCACAGGCCTGCGCGAAGCCACCCTGGTTGGTAAAACAATCAAGAACCCGTCGACCTTTGGCGAGTTTGGCGACCGCCGCGTAGTTGTCGATCTGATCGAGATAAAGGCCGGTCTTCTGACCTTCAAGCATGTCGACCTGGAATTGCAATCCGGCGGTTTCTATTTCGAAAAGCTCAGGTGCTTCGCCGTAGACGGCTTTCTTTTCCAGTTCAAGGCCTTCCGCGCGACGCACGGGAGCGTCGTTGCGGGCAACAATCGACGTGGGTTTGAGCAATTCGACCAGCGCGGCGATGATCAAATCCTCGCGCTGTGCCATGGCCATGGTCAGCGTTTGATAGACGATATGATCGCCGTAACGATCTACAATCAAGCCGGGAAGGCCATCGGATTCACTCCACACCAAACGGCACAGTTTTTGATCGATGGGCAACGAGGCGCGGTGTTCAATGGCGCGTTCGATCCGACGCAGGAAAAACTCCGCATCCAGATCCTGTTTGCGATACGAAAACCGCCGCGCAACGATCTGCGAGTTCGGATTGTAAATGGCGCTTCCTAAAGTGCGACCTTTCGTGTCGCGAAGAGAGATGACATCGCCAGGAGCAGGATTTCCCAGGACATTTTTAACATCGCTCGCATAGACCCATTCGTGGCCATGAAACAAACGGGAACGAGGCTGAACGGTGAGCGCAAACATAGGGAACTTTTCTTGCCATCCACCGTTATTTTTGTGAAACCACGCGGCGGTCGTGCAAACCTCAGGACAGATGCGACAGCACCTGCCCCAAAATCGACAGCATTTTTAGTGCTGGTTGCAAAACTCTTCGAAGCGGTCCATGCCGGCGTTGATCACATCAAGGCTGGTCGCATAGCTGAAACGGATGGTGTAGTCGGAACCAAAAGCGATGCCTGGAACGGCAGCCACCTTCTGCTTGCTGAGAAGTTTCTCGGCGAAGTTGACCGACTTGATGCCGAACTGTTCGATGTCGACCAGGAAGTAGAAAGCGCCTTGTGGCTCGACGACGCGCAATTTTTTGATGTTGCGCAAACGGTCGAGCATGAACTCACGACGCACGTTGAACTCATCACGCATGTCCGAAACGATGTTCTGGTCGCCATTGAGGGCGGCGATCCCACCGTATTGGGCAAATGTGGTGGGGTTCGAAGTGGTGTGGCTCTGGATCGTGTCGATCGCTTTGGCGATTTCTTTCGGAGCAGCCGTGTAGCCAAGACGCCAGCCGGTCATCGCGTAAGCTTTGGAGAAGCCGTTGATGGTGATGGTGAGGTCGTAAACTTCTTTGCCGAGCGAAGCGATGCTGACATGCTCGTTGTCGTTGTAGACAAGTTTTTCGTAAATCTCATCGGAGAGGATGACGATGTCTTCGCCAACCGCGATTTCGGCAAGCTTTTCGAGTTCATCTTTGCTGTAAACCGATCCAGTGGGGTTGCCGGGGGTGTTCAAGATGATCATCTTGGTCATCGGCGACATCGCCTCTTCAAATTCCTCAGGAGTCAGCTTCCAGCCGTTTTCCGCCTTGGTTTCGACGAAAACAGGCACCGCGCCAACCATGCGCACCATTTCAGGATAGCTGGTCCAGTAAGGGGCAGGGATGATCACTTCGTCGCCAGGGTTGCACACGGCGAGGATGGCGTTGTAACAGGAGTGTTTGGCTCCGCAGTTGACGCTGATCTGGGAAGGCTCATAGCTGATGCCGTTGTCCATGCTCAGTTTGGCAGAAAGGGCTTCACGCAGCTCAAGCAGACCGGCGCTCTCAGTGTAGCGGGTGTGACCATCTTGAAGTGCCTTGATGGCAGCTTCGGTGATGTGCTTTGGAGTGTTGAAATCAGGCTCGCCAGCACCGAAGCTGAGAACATCGACTCCTTGTTTTTTCAGTTCCTTGGCCTGACTGGTGATTGAGAGCGTCAGTGAGGGGGAAAGTTCGGCGATGTGCTTGGCAATAAGGTCCATGAGTGCGGGCTGTGGTAAAATGGTGGGCGGGTATAAAACGAGAGCAACATGCCTTTGTCAACGAAAGCGAAACAAAAGCTCGCGAAGGGGCAAACGATGTCCACGCAATTTTTTGATGGCATGCCTTCCATTCTTCGCTATGGAAGCTCCATGCTTTTAGGAACCATCTATGCCATCGCATTTCTCATCCTTGGGGGTATCGCCTTCGCCTACCTCAAAAAAGGGGAATCATAACGCTTCGACGTCAAACAAGGCATTAAAAGGCGGGGCACAGGCACAAGAAGCCGTGCACTCTCCATAATGGCCATCCCTGAAGATTGGGGCACTTGTGGATCACCCACGCCCTTGTTCAAACTGAAAACTGAATAGCTATCTCAAGCCATCACTCGCGCTGCGGCGGGACTTCAAAATGATTCGTGAACTGGTCGCCGTGTTGGTGGTCGGAGGTGTGTAAACCACCGTTCCGTTAGCCATGGTCTTCGACTGATATCCATTTGGCGTAACCGCCGTGTTTTGAGCAAGAATCACCGGCGATTCATACGGGGCCGGAGCAGGAAAATTCTGCGGCGGTGGCAGCACCGATGGCACCGGAGCCCGTCCAGGCACATTTGGCTTCGGATCGAGGAAGATTGGTGGTTGCTGACCAGGCCGAAGCGTCGGAGCAGGTGAAGATGGCAGCGACATTCTCGATGGGAGTTTTCCCTGAACAATGAGAACGCGTGTGCCGATGCCAACCCTCTCGAACAAGTCGATGACATCTTGCGACTTCATTCGCACGCAACCATAGCTCACCGGCTTGCCAATATTCAGCTCATCTGCCGTGCCATGAATGTAAATGCAGCGGCGATAGGCGTTTTTGTTTTGCGCTTCCATGCCACGCAGCCACATGATTCTAGAAACAATTGGATCTCGCCCTGGAGTGCCGGGTTTGATCACCTCTCCCGTCGGCTGGCGTCCTTTGTAAACGGTGCCGCTTCTCGCGCCGTGCCCCACCTTGGCCACCACTTCATGCAAACCCAAAGGAGTGCTGTAGGTGCCGGGTTTGTCCCCGAGACCAAATTTCGAAGTGGACACTGGAAACGACTTCGCAGTCTTTCCATCCGAGCCATACAGGGCAATTTTCTGCTGCGCCACACTCACCACCACATTCGCCGCTTGAGCGGGTTTTGACTCCTTTTTGAACGAACTGCACTGGCAACAAAGCATTGAGATCATGCCGACAGCCAACCCTCTTCCCAGCGAACCAGGATTCCACGAAATCAGAGAATGGATTTCTAATGGTTTCAACGACAGAATAAGTTTGGCTGTATAATTAACAAACATTAACTTTTTTGCAAGCGGTTGATTGATTTTCGCTCAGAAAGGCGAATGAGCCCGATTTAGACGCCGCAAGATGTGTGCCGTTCAATTCACTTCATGCAATCGCTGGATCTGAACTGGCCTCCTGCGGCGGAGGCGGAGGTGACAAATTCAGTCCGGAAAACCAGCGCATGGCGGAAGATGCGACGACGTAAGTGAAGCCGAATTGAAACAACCCGAGAAAAACTGCGTTGAGCCAGCGCTCATCGAGCATGGCACCCACGAGAAGGGCGGAAAAATAAATGGCCAGCGCGAATTCCAGCCAGAACGAGATGGATCGGGTCGCCTTGTAGCGACTGCGCTTGCGTTGAGCCACGGCCTGCTGGCCATATTTCGGGGTCCGGACAAAATCCGACTGCTTGTTGAACAAAGCCTCCAAAACCGCCATGCCATTGTTGATGCTCATGCCAATTCCCAATGCCAGCAGCAATGGAAGCAACGGCAGACATTTGATCCAATCCCAAGCTGAACGAGCCAGCACCATCTGGGCGCTCGTGTAAAAAACGATGCTCGAGACAGTGGCAAAAAAGAAAACCGGCAGGTCAACGAGCAGCATCTTCACGGGGCCACTCTCGAACACGAAGTTGGATGGATAAACCATGATCAGCACGCACAGCATCAACAAATAGGTAAAGTTCACCGTCAGATGAGCCGTGGCTTCGAGTTTGACTCGCAAGGATTGGTCGCTTTTCCAAACACGCCCCAGCATTTTCTTGCACACCTGCACGCTGCCTTTGGTCCAGCGATGTTGTTGCGATTTAAAGCCATCCATGTCCGGTGGAAGTTCCGCCGGGACCGACACATCCTTGAGATAATGAAAGCGCCATCCCTTCATCTGAGCGCGATAGCTGAGGTCCATGTCCTCGGTGAGGGTGTCATGTTCCCAGCCTCCGGCATCGATGATGGCCTTCTTCCTCCAGATGCCCGCAGTGCCATTGAAGTTGAAGAAAAGCGAACCGCGACTGCGGGCCGGCTGCTCCAAGGCTAGGTGACCATCCAGCATCATAGCCTGGAGGCGGGTCAAAAGGCTGTCCTTCCGATTGCCGTGTTCCCAACGAGCCTGCACCAATCCCACTTTTTCATCCGTGAAAAAATCGATCATCTTGCGCAGCACATCCGGTCCCGGAAGAAAGTCCGCGTCAAAAATCATGATGAACTCCCCTTTCACCCGATTCATCGCCTCGTCCAAGGCACCCGCTTTGAAACCAACCCGGTTGGTGCGATGGAGATGCTCGACATCAAATCCCTGCGCCCTCAGTTCAGCAGCCCCATCTTCACAAACCGCCTTGGTTTCATCCGTGGAGTCATCCAAAATCTGTATCTGCAGCTTCTCTCTCGGGTAATCCAACTGGCTCACCGACTCCAGAAGACGCCTCACCACGTGAACTTCATTAAAAACCGGCAACTGCACTGTTACTACGGGCAACTCTGCAAATTTTGATGTTGGCTCGGGCTCCTCCTTCCGATGTTTCCAATACAGCCACAGGATTCGTAATCGATGGGCACCAAAGGCGCTTAATCCGGCAAATACGATCACGTAGCATATTAGCCAGAGCGTCAAGGTCCAGGAGGTCATAAAAGATGGTCAGCAGTTACAAGAAATCGGACGCGAACGATGTTTCCCATAAGGTGAACCGTCAAGCAGCAAATGTGCCGTCCCTCAGATCCTGCGCAATGGGCGCTGAATTTTTGGCTCTGTGAATCTCCAATTTTATGTTCTCCGCACAACAACCGCTTCAAGTCTTGCTGGCGCTCAACTCGTTCTCCGCTATAATTCACCTCTTGTTCACCATGTGTTCCACGTCATTTTTCCGTCTTCCTTGCGCAGCAATGGTCATTGCCGCCCTTTCATTGCCAGGGATTCTCTGCGCTCAGGAGAAGCAGGAGACGAAAACGGCCAAGATTCCTGAGTCGCTCATCGGCGACGAACATTTGCGGGAGGAATTCGGCGTTAACGAGTTCACCACACCATCCATCCGCAAGGTGTTTGATCAGCTCGATGCCTTGGGCACGTTGCCCTACGACAAGCTGAAGCGCCCTATCAGCGAAAAGGCCCCGGCTGATCGTGTGGTCATTGCGCTCGGCTTGGGCATGCTGATCGGAGACGGATTCCTCATCGTCCAGTGCGAGAAGGTGGAAGAGATGGAAGGATTGGGTCGTGCGCTTCTTCGTTACGCCAAGGCCCTCGGTGCTGGCGTTCGGATTGGCAAACACAGCCAAAGTTTGCTCGAGAACAGCATTTTGGGCGACTGGGACAAACTTCGCGATGAACTTGCCGCCACGCAGGTGGATGTCGAAGCGGAAATGGTGCTCCTACGTGACGTCGAAGTTGCCCACCTGATCGCCCTCGGAGGCTGGTTGCGTGCGTTCGAGATCAGCACCGAAGCGGTTGCGGAAAGCTACTCCGAAGAAAAGAGCCGTAATCTCGGTCGGGCCGACATCGTCGAATATTTCATTGCCACCCTGGACGGATTGCACCCCAAACTGCGTCAGTTGCCCTACATTGTCGATCTCATCGAAGGCCTTCATGCCATGCTTCCGCTCCTGGATGTTCCCGAAGGCAAAGCTTTCACAGAGGCCGAAGTGAAGGACTTGCGCGAAAAAGCCCAGCTTCTGGCGCGAGTGGTCACTGGTCAACTGCCCCGCTAAGGCTGGTCGATCAAGTGCTCCACAAACAGACGCTTTGCCTTGCGTCTCAGCCAGCGATCACCCGGCAGATTGATTTTTGCCGGACCATCCGGCTTGATCATGGACATGGCTGACTCCAACTCATGGTTTCCAATGCCTCTCGCTTGATCGATATGGCGGAGCCAAATATCAATCACCCGTGACAGGAGGGCACCGTGCAATTTTTGTAATCTGGTCGTGATTTTCAGCCCTCCATCCGCCAACAACAAGCCTTCCTCCTCAGCGAACTCCATCGCCTGCCCATGTAGAAACTCATCATCCCGCGATGCCGCGGCCCCAGCACGAACCAGCATCGTCGATACATCACGATCGAGCACCTCATTCAACAACGGCAACACCTCATTCCTCAGGCGGTTACGCCTAAACGAACCCAAGGCATTGCTGCCATCCTCGCGATATATTAATTTGTTCTCCTCCACATAGGCATCAATCTCCACACGGGTCACGTTCAGCAGCGGCCGCAGTTTGACCAGTCCCCTACCCGTCTCCGCCGACAAATTGATGCCTCGCATGCCTCGTAAGGCGGTTCCCCGACAGAGATTGCCCAGGATCGTCTCCGCCTGATCGTCCGCATGATGCGCCAGGAAAAGAAACCGCGTCTCCACCATCGAAGCCAAAGACTCGAAAAATTTCTCCCTCACTTCTCTCGCCGCGAGTTCCAATGAGATCTTGCGCTGTGCGGCTACGCGCTGCACCTCCACCTTTCGCGTCTCGCATCGCATTCCCAATCTCGTCGTCAGCCGCTTCACAAATGCTGCATCCTGCCCCGACTCACGACCGCGCAAAGCATGGTTGAGATGCCCCACCACCAGACCTTTCCATCCGAGTGAAACCATCGCGCACAGTAAAACCACCGAGTCCCGCCCGCCCGACACGCCGATCAACACCGGAGCTTCTGGCGTCAGATCCGTATGCTGCGCACGCAGCTTCTCCAGGGCGGATTGGAGCTCGGTAAGCAGTGACACTTCATCCAATCCTTTCCGCACCAAAGTAAGGGCGCAAGGCTTCAGGAAGCAGAATGCTCCCGTCCGCTTGCTGACCACTCTCCACCAAAGCCACGAACAGACGCGCCAGCGCCGTGCCCGAACCATTCAAGGTGTGGCAAAATTTGTTTTTCCCGTCTTCATCCTTGTAGCGCATCATCATGCGACGCGCCTGATAGTCGCCGAAGTTGCTGCAGCTCGACACCTCAAGGTAGCTGTTCTGACCCGGTGCCCACACCTCAATGTCATAGGTCTTCGCCGAACCAAATCCGATGTCGCCCGTGCAAAGCTCGATCACCCGATAGTGCAGACCCAACAATTGCAACACCCGCTCCGCATGCCCGGTGAGCGTTTCCAACTCTGCCATGCTTTGCTCCGGCGTGGTGATCTTCACCAATTCAACCTTGTCGAACTGGTGCATGCGAATCAGTCCCCTTGTGCCCAATCCGGCCGAACCCGCTTCACGACGAAAACATGGCGTGTAAGCCGCATAGTTCACCGGCAACTGCTCCAGCTTCAAAATCTGCTCACGATGCAAATTGGTCACCGGAACCTCCGCCGTTGGCAGCAGATAAAGATCATCATGCCCACAGTGGTAAACCTGGTCCGCAAACTTCGGCAACTGACCCGTGCCGACCAACGCCTCTGCCTTCACCAACAACGGCGGCGCGATCTCCTCATACCCGTGATCCACCGTGTGCAGATCCAGCAAAAAGTTGATCAATGCCCGCTCGAGTTTGGCACCTTTACCACGATAAACCACAAACGCACTGCCGGCGATCTTCACCCCCGCTTCGAAATCCAGCATTCCCAATGCCGTTCCAAGGGCCACATGGTCTTTCGGCTCAAAATCGAAATTAGGTTTCAGGCCCCAGGCACGGATTTCCGGATTCTGATCCGCGCTGGTTCCCACCGGACATGCCTCATGGGGTAGATTGGGAATCCCCATCAACAAATCATTCCGCTTGATGTCCCAGGCGTCCGCCTCCGCTCCGATCTGGTCAATGCGCTCGCCGATGGCGCGCACCTCCGCCTCTTTCGCTGAGGTGTCCTCGCCCTTTTTGCGCCCCATGCCGATTTCCTTGCTCAGACGATTGCGATCGCTTTGCAAGATCTGGCGCTCGGTTTCCGCCGTGCGAAGCTGCGTATCAATCGACAGCACTTCGTCCACCAGCTCAGACAAGCCCTCTCCGCGCGTGGCGAGGCGTTGTTTTACCAAATCAGGCTGATCTCGGAGGAGGCGAATGTCTAACATAGGACGCGCAGAATAACGTCAAAGCCAATCCTGCAAAGCACAAACTTGCATGTGGCAGAAGGTTCAACCCGGTGTATCTACTCCCGCACCGTTTCCATTCGTTTCGTCACCTTCCATCATGCCCACTCCACCAACCGGCTCCAACCGGCTCCATCAGCACCTCATCGAGCAAATCCTGTTCACCCTCAGACGCATCATGGGGGAAGGCGTGTATGCCGACAAAGCCATCGAACAAGCCTTCAAATTTCACCCCAAATGGGGCTCACGTGACCGCCGCCTGTTCGCTGAATCCACCTACGACATCGTGCGCTGGTGGCGCATGCTCTGGCACCTTGCCGCCCTTCCCGAAAAAGATTATCTCAAACCCACCGCGCTCTCCGACACGGCGCTTTGGCGCGTTTGGGGCGTTTATTGGCTCAGCCGGGGCAAAGCCTTGCCTGACTGGGACGTCTGCCGGGGCATTCGGATGCTCAAAAATCCCCAGAGCACCCCTGCCATCGAAGCCTCCGTGCCCGACTGGCTCTACGAACGCGCCGAACGCGAACTCAAAAAAGACTGGCCCTCGATCCTCGAAGCCCTCAACAAACCCGCCGACGTCTTTTTGCGTGTCAACACCCTCAAATACAAACTGCGCGACCTTCAGATCAAACTCGGTGCTGAAGACTGCGACACCCAGACAGTTCCCGACGTTCCTGATGCCATTCGACTGATCGAACGTCGCAACGTCTTCACCTCCCCTCTCTTCAAAGCCGGTTATTTTGAAGTCCAGGACGCCGCCTCGCAAATTATCGCTCCGTTCGTTCAGGTCGAGCCCGGCATGCGCGTCATCGACGCCTGCGCAGGAGCCGGTGGCAAAACCTTGCATCTCGGCACCCTCATGAAAAACAAGGGCCGCATCATCGCCCTCGACGTCCACGAATACAAACTCAAGGAACTGCGCAAACGCGCCACCCGCAATGGCGTCGACAACATCGAAGAACGCGTCATCGAAGGCTCCCAGACCATCAAGCGTCTCATCGCCAGTGCCGACCGCGTCCTGCTCGACGTCCCGTGCAGCGGCACCGGCGTCTTGCGTCGCAACCCCGATGCGAAATGGAAACTCTCCGATGAAGAAATCGAGCGACTCATCCTTCTCCAGGCCGAAATCCTCCGCAGCCACAGCCGCATGGTCAAACCCGGCGGAAAACTCGTCTACGCCACCTGCAGCATCCTCCCCAGCGAAAACGAGAAGCAGATCAAGTCCTTCCTCGCTGAAAACGGCGGCGAATGGTCCCTCGAAAACCAGATTCATCTTCGCCCCGACAAACAAGGTTTCGACGGCTTCTACGCCGCCCGCCTCATCCGCCTCGCCCCCAAAGCGTAGCCTCATCGGTTTATCGTTTAGCCCTTATCCTTTAGCCTTTCCCGATCTTGCCCTACCTCGATTCCAACGCCACGACTCAGGTAGACCCAGAGGTCTTTGAAGCCATGCTCCCCTTTCTCAAGGAGCAATACGCCAACCCGTCCGCGTCCTACCGTCAGGCAAGGCAGGTCCGGAAAGCCATCGACATTGCCCGCCAACAGGTGGCGGCCTTGATCGACGCCGAACCCGAAGAGATCATCTTCACCAGCGGTGGAACCGAAGCCAACAACGCCGCCGTCTTCTCCGCCCTCACTCTTCACTATCCCAACAAAACTCACCTCGTCACCGCCAAAACCGAGCACAGCGCCGTTCTTGAGCCGGCCAAACGCTGGATGATGGAAGGCCAGCCGGTCAGCTTCCTCAACGTCTCCGACGACGGACAGGTCAACCTGAACGAACTCGGTCACTGCATCATCCCGAACCAGACCGCCCTGCTCAGCATCATGTGGGCTAACAACGAAACCGGTGTCATCGGCCCCATCGCCCAGGCCGCTGGATTCGCTCATGAAAATGGTGCTTTGTTTCACACCGACGCCGTCCAGGCCATCGGCAAAGTGCCCGTCTCCGTCAAAAAACTGCCCATCGATTATCTCGCCCTCAGCGGTCACAAATTCCACGCACCCAAAGGCATCGGTGCCCTCTACGTCAGCAAACGCGTCAGGTTCAAACCCTGGATGCTTGGTGGCGGTCAGGAAAACGGTCGCCGATCCGGCACCGAAAACGTTCCCTTCATCATCGCCCTTGGCAAAGCCGCCGAACTGGCCATGAACCACCTTTCGCAAGGCACCAGTGCCGCCATCGCCACCCTGCGCGACACCTTCGAGCAAACCTTGCTGAACGCGATTCCCGGCAGTCGCGTGCATGGCGCATCCGCCATCAGACTCGGCACCACCAGCAACCTCTACTTTCCCAACATCGACGCGGCTGGTCTGCTGATCATGCTCGATGCCAAAAACATCGCCTGTTCCGGCGGTTCCGCCTGCCACACCGCCCAGTTGCATCCCTCCCATGTGCTTGAGGCGATGGGCGTGAGCGCCGAAGACGCCCAACGCTCCATCCGTTTCTCTTTCTCTCGCTTCAACACGCAGGACGAGGTCGCTTTAGGCACCCAGACCGTCATTGAATGCGTCAAAAAGATGCAGGAGCTCAAGGGCGACAACCTTGTGGTGCAATCGACCCCTTGAGCGATCCGTTCTGCTCACACGTCGTAAGTTGGCAACGCTGCCGTATCAAACTTCGGCAAGCCACACTCCTCAGCGATCTCGTTCAATGCATCAACTTCGGCATCGGTGAACAACAATCCGCCCGCCTTCGCGGTATGTTTGGCATTGTCGGCTTCAGGCTGCCCTGGAAGCAAACAGTTCTCGTTGCCGTGACCAAGAATATCATCAATCACTGCCTTGACGTTCTCCTGCTGACTGCGCCCTTTGGCAAACAGACCCGAACCCATCGCATCGGGATGAATCACTTGGAAATAGAACGAAGAGGTGCGTTTCTCACCTTCAGCCAGAGGCTTGTCCTTAAAATCTGGATGACCGCCCCCACCACGAATCGTCGGCAGCGAACCGCCGATCAATCCACCAAACACCTCGATCAACAGCGACAAACCATACCCTTTGTGTGCCCCAAACGGCAGCAACCATTGCGCCTTGTCAGGATCGGTGGTCGGATTCCCGTCCGCATCCACCGCCGCGTTTGGAGGCAAAGGTTTGCCCTCACGCCGAAGCTGCTGCACCCGGCCCATCGCCACGGTTGAGGTCGCCCAATCGATCACAATCGGATATCCAATCGCCTCTGTCGTCGGCAATCCCCAGGAGTGTGGATTCGTTCCCAACACCGGGAATTTCCCGCCAAAAGGCACTACTTCGCCGAGGGTCGACGTGCAATTCGTGTAAGCAATGTAACCGCGTTTCGCCGCCTCCATCACATAACCACCGCCCCACAGATAATGGAAGGCGTTGTCGACGCTCACCTGCCCGATGCCATACTGGTCCGCCAGTTCCATGCAACGGTCCATCGCCGCAAACGCCACGCTCTGACCCAACTTCAATTTCGCATCCCAAACTTCGCTGGCTGCAAACGGCTTTTTGATCACCTCGACCTCAGCTCCGGGCTTGCAGCCACCCACCGCCGAACCAAACAGGTGATCGAGGTGCAATGCCTTGATCGCGTTGTGAGTCCGAATGCCATGAACCGAAGCCAGTTCACAAAAACGCGCTGCATCCTCAGCCTCCGCTGCCGTGTAACCGCGATGCACATAAGCTTTGCGGACAAGATCGTTGTGGGCGTCAGTGGGAAGAATTCGGTAGGTCGGCATGATCGATTGGAAAAACAGTGGGCTGTCATTCAAGCCGAAGGTGGCACAAGAGGCAATATGAAAGGTTCAATTGCATCCGCAAGAAGCACGCTCCCTCCCGGCGGCACCACATTTACCATTAAGTCGACCGGCATCACCGCCCCCGTCGCCCCGTCCTTACGAAAATTGCGTGGAAACGCATCCGTGATCAAAATCCCATCCCGCTGTCGATACCAAGTGCAATATTGGTTTTCCGGATTCGCGATCAACTTCGCATCCACCTTCTCGAAGCCCATCGCCATCATCAGCGCCTCCACGTCTTCAAGTTCCGGCACCGTCTGGCCCACACCGATGAAAGCCTGGGAAATCGCCATGCGAGGCTCCGCATTTCCCAATCGCACAATCCCTTCGAATTCTGTTTCGAGTCCAAATACATGATCCAGCAGTGCCCATCTCGCCAGATATTCAGCAGGCAATGCGTCCCTCAGTTTGAGCTTGGAGACATTCAAAAAAGTCCTCGAATCAAACAACACATCCTCATCCATCGTCCTCCCGTAATAGCCCGGCAAGGTCACTTTCAACACCCGATCCTGCTCGCTGAGTTGAAGCGCAAAAACCTCATGCTTACCTCCAACACCAAGAAGCGGAAGCTTATCAATACCCATCGAAGCAAATGCCGCCAACTCGGCTATTTGCTGGGAACGACTTTGCGCGAATTGCTTGAGTTGATCCCTTCCAAAACGGAACGCCTCATTTCCTCCAGCGAGGCGCGCGGCTGATTTCGCGCAATCTGCCGCAGCACCGCTGGATCCGTAATGATCTGCGTTTTGGTTTTGGGAGTTGTGGCGTTGGTGTTCGACATAGATCTGAACTTCAATCGGAGAAACAAGTCAAGGATTTGTCGATGCGTATCAAATCACGTATCATGAGCATTATAAAGACATTTAGAACCGGCTGCAAACGCGATTTTCCTCGGATGAAAGCAATTAGATGTTCATCGGAGCGAGTTCCCGTGTGAACTCGCTCGCGAAAAAAATATCCGAATTCCGTTCACTATCACCACTTGTTCGCCTGAATGAAGTCCTTCTCGCCATTCAAATAGTTCACCAAGTTCAACGTCGCGCGCATCGCCTGACGCGGCACGCTCTCATAAGTCCGTGAACCAATGTGTGGCGTGATCAGCGCCTTCGGGTGCCTCAACAAAGCATGATCCGCAGGAGGTGGTTCTTCATCCAACACATCCGTCCCATAGCCGCCCAACTTGCCCGCGTCCAAGGCGGCAATCATGTCCGGCATGTTCACCAGTTCCGCACGCGAAGTATTGATCACCAGTAACTCCGGTTTCGAAATCGCAATGCGCTCCGCATTGATTAAATGCCGCGTCGACTCACTCAAGTTGGCATGCAGACTCAGCACATCGATCTCCGGCAACATCGTCTCGATTTTCTCATGACGCGTCACCCCGTGTTCCGTCGCAAAAGCCTCCGGCCAGTAAGGATCCAGACCATGCACCTTCATGCCAAAAGCAAGTGCCCGCTTGGCAACCTCTTGTCCGATCCTTCCAAGCCCAACAATGCCAATGCTCTTGTTCCAAATCTCATGGCCGGTTACCCGCTTCCACTCCCCTGCCCGCACCGCGTTGGCCGAATCTACCAAATTCCGCACCAGTGCCAGCAACAAACAAAACGTATGTTCCGCCACCGTGGTGTGATTCACCCCAGGAGTGAAAAGCACCGGCAACTTCTGCGCCGAACACGCTGACACATCAATCTTGTCCAAGCCGATCCCATACTTGCTGATCACCTTCAATCTCGGCAACGACTTGTCCAACACCGCCTGGGTGATCTCGTCATCCCCGCACAAAAACGCGTCAAAATCTCCCGCCAGTTCCAGCATGCGGCTTTCCGGCAGTGGCCCACGCTCGCGATGAATTTCAAAATTCTGCGACGCCAGCAGCTCGTGATGAGCGCCTGGAGTGTCCTGATAGGAGGTGGTGGTGAGAAGAACGCGTGTCATGATCAGTATGGCAAATAGCAGAACCAGTGCTAGTGTCCAGAAAGATGACAGCAGAACCTACCGCTAATGGCGATCAAATCATTGAACGCAACCTCGGCCAGCAGCCTATCGACACCGTTTTGACGGAGCTGCAATTGAACAATCACGATCTCGTCGCTCTCTGCGGCGAAGGCCTCACTCACAAAGCCATGCAACGCGCCCGCAAAGGCCGGCGCCTCACACCCAAGATGAAAGTGCGCATCACCGAGACCCTCAACATCTGGATTCGCGCCCAAAACCGCGAAACGCAATACCGGGTGCGCGACCTGTTCAATTACTGAGGACCAACGATTTTGGGGCGCTGGAAAAAAATCATAAATATTGTCCAACAATTGGCCGTTGAGTTGTCTTAGAGGGTGCAACATCTCATGCGCCGCACCGCGCTGGAGACTCATCGTCGTCAGATTGGGTGCAACGCACGGGATGTCGTAAAAAAGCTCTCAAAAGAGTATTTGATAACCAAAAACCTATCAAAAAAACAAAACACGACACTACACATGAAAAAATTATTCGCATTTCTCGCCGCCGCCCTCATTGCCGCTCCTGCTTTCGGAGCTGAGTATCCAGACATCAGCGTCACCGAACTCAAAACCGCCATCGAAGCCAAAAAAGTCACCGTCATCGACGTGAACGGCTCCGATTCCTACAAAAAAGGCCACGTCCCAACCTCCATCAACTTCGCTGAAGCCAAGGACGAACTCGCCTCCAAACTCCCTGCCGATAAAGACGCCCTCGTCGTCGCCTATTGCGGCAGCGAAAAATGCTCCGCCTACAAAAGAGCCGCTCAAGCAGCCAAAGACCTCGGTTACACCAACGTCAAACACCTTTCCGCAGGTCTGAAAGGCTGGAAAGAAGCTGGCGAAAAAACTGAAGCCGCCGAATAAGCCGCTTCGATTCGTAGTCTTTAATGGAAGCCTGACGGAACCAACCTTCCGCCAGGCTTCTTTATTTTCGGGAATATTTTCCCTGAATCCCCTCCTACCTAGTGCCACCTTTGCTTGTTGCTCCTTTCCCCATGAAATCCATCCTCTGCACCGCCGCCCTGCTTCTCACCCTGAACTCCCTCGGTCACTCGGCTGACGAAGGAAAAAGCATTCCCTATACTGCCACCGTCACCGGCGTTGTTTGCGGTTCCTGCAAAGCCCATGTCACTGAAGCCTTCAAAAAATTGCCCGGAGTCGAGGAAGTTCGATTCGCCAAAGGTGAAAAAGAAGGCACCCAAGTCGTCTCCTTCAATGCCGCCTCCACCACGCTCGCCAAAGAGGACGTGGTAAAAACTCTCGGCAAAGATGCCGCCCGTTACGAAGTGCTCGCTTTAGAAAAATCGGCCGACTGACCGGTATTTTTTGAATGAATCATTCCAACCCACTGTCTCACAAAACTCAGACCAAACACCTACTCATGAAATCCATCCTTAAATTCTCAATCCTCAGTCTGTTCGCCGCCGCCTCTCTCGCCGTTGCCGCCGACTTCCCCAAGGGCAGCCCCAAGTTCAACGACAAACTGGACGCCGCTCTTGCCGAGGCCAAAACCAGCAACAAGCCTGTCATCGCCGTCTTCTCCGCCGTCTGGTGCCCACCCTGCCAGATGATGAAAAAAGACGTTTATCCCAGTGAAGAAATCAAAGCGTATCAGGACAAGTTCGTCTGGGTTTACATTGACACCGACATCGAATCCAACGCCAAAGACGCTGCCAAATACAAAGTCAGCGGCATCCCCCACATTCAGTTCATTTCAGCTGACGGAAAATCCCTCGACAGCCAGATCGGTGCCTCCAGTGCCTCCGAGTTTGCCAAAACGCTTGATGGTGTTTTGAAAAAAGCAGGCTAAGCAAGCGGCTCCCGAAAGTCGTTGTCCCCGAGACGTTGTATAGTGTTTACCACTTCAGGGAACACTCAACTCATCCGCGTGAAAATACACGGGCGACAATATCTCAACAAAAAAAAGCGGAGCCGTTCGGCTCCGCTTTTTTAAAACTATTGGTCGGTTGACCAAGCGATGGCCTACTCGGCTGCTTTTTCAGTTTCAGGAGCTTCGGCTTCGACAGGGGATTCTTCAACCGCAGGAGCTTCAGCTTCCAATTCTTCGATTGCTGGGGTTTCAACCGCTGGAGTGTCTTCAGCAACGGGAGTTTCAACCACCGTTTCTTCAACTGCGGGAGCTTCGGCTTCAGGAGCTTTCGCGGCAACTTTCTTGGCCACTTTCTTTTTCACGGCTTTTTTGGCCGCAGGTTTTTCATCGGCTTCAACGGCGGCTTTTGAGGGGCGGCTGATCTTGCGGGCGACACCTTGCTTGGCGAGTGCCTTCTTGCGTTCAATGTAAGCTTTGAGACGGCGGCGTTTGACGATTTTTCTGAGTTGTTGTCCCATGATGTTGGATGAAGTGGAAAAAAGTGATTCGTAAACTCCCACCTTCCTTTGCAGTAATCAAGACAAATTCGACAAAGAGCGGCATTCAAGTTGCAAACTGACCCGTCCCTGACGTATCCAAGAAGCCTCTCCCTCCCCTCATCCGACCCATTTCGCCTGATCATGTCTCGTTCGCTTCTCGTTCTTTTGCTCATCACCGCCGGAGGTGTTGCCGCTGGCTTCTTTCTCCAGAAAAATTATGAGTCCGCCACGGCCAGCACTGGCAAAAAATCCGCGACAGGCAAACTCAGCGCTCAAGACCTTGCTCCGCTCACTGGCATGGATCCCAATGCCTCCCCGGCGGGCGAAGGAGGCGACCTTCAAGTCAACATTCTGCAAAGCCAGATCGAATATCTTGAGGAACAGAATCAACTTTTGCAGTCGGAAAACTCGCAACTCATCGATCAACTCGCCGCCCTCCGTGGCAAACCTGGCGGATCCACCTCCACGCCCACTCCATCGCCAGCACCCATGGCTTGCGCTCCCGATGCATCTACAGAAAAGGGCAGCGCGCCCGATCCCGATTTTGCCGGGATTGGCATGGAACTGCTAAAAATTCGCGGCATTACCGACATCCCGATCCCCACGGCCTTGGTGCCTCCAGCGGAAGTTGAAAAACGCATCTCCAAATGGTTAAGCACCCAGTTTGCTGCTGATCACGGTCGCAAACAAGGTCGTGCACTGGCCGCCCTTGGAGCCATCCCCCGCCCCGTTGACACCATCGCCTTGAAGGCTGCGTTTCTCAGTTACCAGATTGGTGGATGGTATGATGCCAGCGATGCCACTCTTTATCTTGCACAAGGAGTAGACGCCATCGGCCCGGCCAAAGAAAACGCCATGGCCCTGAGCTATGGTTATCTGTTCAAACAAAAAGGCTCCACTCTTTTCCCGCCAAACACCAAACCTCTGACCCTTGACGCACGACTCGGAAGAGAATCGATCCTCGCAGGTGACGCTGCCCAGTTGCGTTTTCTACATGCCCTGCAAAATCCCGCCACGGGTGGCGGCGGTGGGGTAGGCGAAGACCCTGATGATCCGTCGCGTCTCGTCCCGATTCCGAACTTTTTGCGCGAACTGGAGCTTCTCCCGTTTAGTATGGGACTTGATTTCATGCAGGCCATGCACAGCATCGGCAACTGGGAGCAAGTTGATGCCACCTACACCCGACCTCCCATCTCCAGCGCCGAGCTGCTCGACTCCCAAGTTTACCTTCAGGACGTTCCGTTTTCGTTGCTGCCTCTGGAATGGCCTGACATCAGCATCAATGGAGCTCAACCTTTCTGGAACGACACCCTTGGTCCTATTGGCGTGGTTTTGCTGCTGAAACAACACATCCCCGAACCTGTGGCCGCAGAAACGGTTCCTGGCTGGCTCAACGACCGACTGATGGTTTACGAAAACCAGAATCCCGGTCGGGACCACGTCGTTTGGCAGAGCCTTTGGCGCGACAGCAATGCCGCCGATGCGTTTTTTGGCGCGATGAGGACCTTTGTTTCCAACCGGCTCAAGGATGCCACCCCCAATCCCGAACCTTCCGCAGGAGTTTTCCAACTGGAGCACAAGGGCCGTATCATCCGCTTGACTCGCACTCATGGTGGCAAAGGCGTCCTCTACGTTGACGCGGCTGATCTCGCCGTTGCCGACGAAGCCTTCAAAAAGCTCAGCGGTTCCTAAAGGGCGATCACAAGGATTCACGCGATGCGAAATTTGGCATCACCTGCCCCCCTGATTTGGTGGCATGACCATCCGACGTTGGCTGCATGACCAGTCGGAAGATGCGTTTGGCAAATCCACCTGGTGATACCGTGTAGCGAGCCATGCGCGGCACCACATGATCCAGAAACGCATCATCGTCGCGGCACAGAAGCGCCATGTCCTGCGGGATGCGAATGCCGTGCCCCAACAGCACCGTCAGCACCGTCAAGGCATGCGCCGAGCGCGCCACCAACAAGGCTGTGGGTCGATTCACCTGCCGGATCAATCGCTGCACTGCGCGCTCGATCTGCTCCAGAGAACCATCATGATGCACGATGCGCCCTTGAACCGTATTCTGGCGCAACGCAGCCAGCCCTTCTTCGAATCCTGCTTCACTCTCCCAGTCGCCGCCAAACCGTTGCTGCTGGATCAGCATGGCTAAACGCCGATGGCCGCGCGCCACCAGCAGTCCCACCGCGTGCCGGCACGCAGCGCGGTAATCCTTGTCGACTGACGGCAGTTTCACCCCCTCAAACACCGAACCCACCACCACACAACGCACGGATTGCGCGGCAAACCATCGCTGCATCGCCTCAGTGCTTTGATACAACACCCAAACGGTTGAAGAGGCCGACTCGATCAAGGGGCGCAAAGCATGCTCCGGCTGTTCGCTCGAGAATCCGGCCTTGCCTACCTGCACATGCAAAAGATTCCCCGCCGCCGCAAGCTGACGACGCAATTCATCCAACCAAAGCATCACAAACGGCGGCATCATTTCCAGAGGTTCCGGAGACAGCAGGCACACCGACATGGGGCCTTTTACCTGCTCAGGCGCGGTCATCAACACCTTCGTCCGACACCCCTGGGTGATCTCGATTAATCCTTCCTTTTGCAACATCTGCATCGCCGCCCGCAGCGTTGGTCGGCTGATCTGCCAAAGATCGCACAGCACCCGTTCCCCCGGCAAAAATTCGCGCCATTTCCCCTGATTGATGGTCTCCCGCAACACCTTCGCCGTCTCCATCACCAGCGAATAACGTCGGGGACTGAGATCAATCGAAGCACGGTCGGAAGAGGCGGACATCGACCACGCTCCGCTAGGCCACAGGTTAAATCAACTGTCCAGTATCGAACGGATTCCTCACCCAAGTCTCCGATGCCCAATCGAAGCCCTCCAGTCCCGCAAAGCGTTTTTTGTAATCGTAAATCCCCGCTTCATGCGAGGCATAACCAAGATAGTGCCAGCGCCGCCCCTGCTCCATGGCTCGCTCGATTTCCTTCAACAAGGTGAAGATCCCCAAACTTCGGATGGAATGATCCGGTGCGAACAATCCATACACACTTGACGTTGCCAGCTCATCCACATCACAAAAACTCGCCGCCACACAAGTGCCCCCCAACCGGCACCTCAACAATTCGCAAGCACACGGGAAATTGCCAGGCATCAACGACACGAAGTCGTGCAAACTGGTCGGCACATTGTCGTGAAATCGATTCTTGTGGGCCTCAAAAACCTGCACCAGCTCTTCGTCCACCGACGCCGGCAGCCATTCACAGACGAGGTCTTCATTCTTACGCAAACCCCGCCGCTGACTTTTGCTCAACTCAAAGCGCTCCAGATCGATCCGCACCGGCACGATGTGCTGCCACTCACCGGCATGCACGTTCATGCTGTAGCGGAAGAACTGCGCTCCAAAATGTCGCCAGCCCAGCTGCCACAAATGATCCATCACACCTGTTGCGACCACCGCCTCCACCGCAAACTCTTCAAACAGCATCGGGTGGTGCTGCATGGTCTCGACAATCAGGAGGTCAAAACACCCGCGCCCGATCAATACAGACGCATGGTCCAGCGGTTGGTGGGTTTGTCGGTCAACTCCAGCACGTTCAGCGCATCCACCTGATCCCGATGAAGGCCGCCAAGGGTGATAAAATACGTCTCAAACGCCCCGCCCGTCGGTGAAGCCGCGTCCTTCTGCCACAAAGACAAATAGGTATTGAATCCGAGCTGGCTGTTGCCGTTTCCAATCTTCCATTCATGCAAATAGAGGTAGGCGCGCGGCAAAGCCACCGAGATGCGCCGCGAGCCGTCAGGGCGACTGCTCAGCTTGGCCTGAACCTTCTTGGCATCGTAAAACATCGCATACCCCGTGCCAAACACCCAAGGTTGCAATGCGCCCACCCGCCCGTCTCCATCGGCTGCCGCACCACTGATTCGCAGGGAATCCGTCGCCCCAGGCGTCAATCGTTTGCCATAGCTGCGGGCATCAATGTTGGTATCAATGAGGTAGGCCGGCTGCCCGCCCGGCGCATCCATCATGTTGGCACCAAACACCTCCCAGGTGAGATAGAGTGCGTTGCTGTCAGCATCCGCCCGGAAACGCACCCCCGGATTGTCCGCGTCGGGCATCTTCTCATCGATCGGCTGGCCGAAGTCCGTCGCAGGATTCCCCTTCACCAGCTTCACCTCCTGCTTCAAACCCATGTTGCGCGACAGCTCAACCTTGCGATCAAATCGATAGGTCAACCCTTCGCTCACCAAAGTCATTGTGAGGATGCCCTTCAAGCGGGTTGCCCCTGTCGAAGGCAATGCAAACGGCAGATTGATCGGCGAAGCCTCACCTCCGGCTGCGTTGAAAGTGCCGTTCCACTTTTGACCCGAAAATGCAGCCTCCCAGGTTCCCTTGATAGGATTCTTCGACGTATTGGCCACGCGTGCCTGCAGTTCCACCGTGTTTTCAAGATTGAATCGCGTGCCCAAATCCCAAACCACCGCCAGCGGCTGGATCATGGCATCAATGTCATTGATGTGAACCATCTCGGTGTTCGCATGCATGATCGAGAAACAAATCGACGCATCCGAGAAAGGCATCCCGCCTGCGAAGGTCTCCTCAGAACGCGGCAGCCAGGTGATTTTCACCTCCGTCTTTTTGCCCGGTTGCAGCACCAGCCGCGTGGGAGCCTGCAAAGGTTTCCAATGCCTGGCCACCAATGGCAACAGGGTAATGGTTTGCTCGTCTTTGGTGGTGTTCTCCAGATCGTAGGTCAACACGCACTGTTTGGTGCCTTCCATGATCAAATTGGAATTGGACACCTTCCAGGGCAGAGCTTTCTCTCCGTTGAGCAACTCCTTGAAAATGCGTTTGCCCAACTGACGGTGAAAATTCGCATCAGGGTGAACCCAATCAACAATCTCGCCGTGATTGAAAAATTTGCGGTAGTCATCCACCACCTGATTGAACAATTTTGCCGCCCGCTTCTCGGGGTCAGGATCGAGCTGCTCCAGCATCGGGCTGATTACCGGACTCTTGTGCACAGGAGCAGTAACAGGGCTCGGAGCCCCAGTCTCGGTCTCCGTTTGAGCCTTGGCCTCTTCAGCCTTTCTCTTCTCCGCCTCTTTCTTCGCCGCATTCAAATGCGCACTGCGATCATCCAACCTCACAAACCAGTTCAAATCCCCCAAATCCGCAAACCACACTTCATTCGCCACCGCCACTTCACGCATCGCGTTGGCATAGGGACGCGTCAGCGCTAAAAGCTCCTCTGGCGGATCTTCCACCGTCAACGAAGGCCCAAACAACAACAGATCAGCCCCATTGGCACGCACCAGAGCAATGATCTCCTCCAGCGACTTGCGGTATTTCTCCAAACCCTCGTTCAGCGTCGCGTCATTGATCCCAAAACTCACCATCACGAGATCCGGCTTGTTCTCGAAAGCCTGCGTGGTCAGCGGCTGCAGCGCATGAAACATCAGCTTCCCGCCGCGAGACAAATTTTGCAGCGTGATCTCCACCCCGACCACTTCGTTCAACTTCTCGGGCTTGCCCTTCCCGGGTCGGATCACCCTCACCCCGCCCGGATAATAAAACTGCGAGGACAACTCATTCAAAAACACCGTCTGATAAGCCAGCAGGGTGTTGTTGTATTCATCGCCATACCCATACATGGTCATCACGCTATCGCCCAAACTAACCACATGGACCGGATTGCGCTTTGCCAGCTTGGCATAGGTCCGCGGCAGGAATTTTTTCATGCGCTCCTCCTGCTCTGGAGACAAATCATAGTCATTCGCCCGCAGCGAGGTGACTCCAATGGCAATCAAGGCCAGCAAAAAGGAACAGCGAAGAACGGAAGCGATCATGGGCAAATCGCCTATTACCCAGCCTGCCGATCATTTCCAGCGCTTTTAATTGCCACCGATCGCTAGTTGCTTGCATCCTTGCAGTGACCAGCCACACTGCGAAGCCGGACGAGTCGCACCACTTTGCCTCGCTCCAGCGTATCTGATCCTATTCCCATGAAAAATGTCCTCCTCGGCATCAGCGGTTCCATCGCCGCCTACAAGGCCGCCGACATCACCAGCCAGCTCGTCAAGGCCGGCTGCCAGGTCACCTGCATCATGACCACGCACGCGCAGGAGTTCATCACCCCACTCACCCTGCAAACCCTTTCCAAAAACCCCGTGGTCACCAACCTCCTCGACGAAAAAGAAAGCTGGCGGCCCACCCACATCCAGCTCGCCGACAACGCGGATCTCCTGCTCATTGCCCCCGCCACCGCCAACCAGCTCGCCGTATTGGCCAATGGATTTGCCCACGATGCCCTCAGCGCGATTGCCCTCGCCACCCGCGCGCCCATCCTCATCGCCCCCGCCATGAACGGCAAAATGTGGCTGCATCCTGCCACCCAGCTCAACGTCGAAAAACTTAAATCGTGGGGCTGTCAGTTCATCGATCCCGACGAAGGCATGCTTGCCTGCGGCTATGAAGGCGTCGGACGCCTCGCCCCCGTCGATCTCATCGTCAACATCACGCTGAAACTCCTTCAACCCACCGACGAGTAAAACCCAATCGCCATGCGTTTTCTCATCACCGCAGGCCCAACCCGGGAACCCCTTGATCCGGTGCGCTACCTCAGCAACCGCTCCTCTGGCAAAATGGGCTATGCTATCGCCACGGCCGCCGCTGAAGCCGGTCATCAGGTGGTTCTCATCAGCGGTCCCGTCAATCTTCCCGCGCCTGCGGGTGTCACCATTCATTCGATCCAAACCGCCCAGCAAATGTGGGAAACCACGCGCGAACTCCTGCGCGACGAAGCTCCCGACATCGCCATCCTCGCCGCCGCCGTCGCCGATTACCGTCCCAAATTCCAGCACGACCAGAAGATCAAGAAACATCAGGATAGCCTCACCCTCGAACTTGAACGCACCCCCGACATCCTCGGCTCGATGCGCCAGCCGTTCAACTTCAGCGGACTCCTCGTCGGATTCGCCGCCGAAACCGAAAACCTCATCGCCAATGCCATGGACAAACTCCAGCGCAAACACTGCGATCTCATCATCGCCAACGACGTCAGCGGCAGCGACACAGGGTTTGACACCGATCAAAACGAAGTCATTCTCTGCTTCCCCGACGGTCGTGCCGAAACCCTGCCCAGGCAGTCCAAACACGACCTCGCCCGCAACCTTATCCAGCGCCTCACCGCCCTCGCTTTCGCCATCGACAAACCATCATCATGAGTTCCCTGTTAAGCGCCGCTCTTGAAGCCGCACACGCCGCCGGTAAATTGCAAAAGGAACACTTCGGTTCCGATCTCGCCGTCAACGAAATGCTCAAGCACGACATCAAGCTCGACCTTGACGTCCGCAGCCAGGAACTCATCACTGAAATCCTGCTGAAACATTTTCCCGACCATCACATTCTCGGCGAGGAAGGCGACGCGGGCACCGTCGGCAGCGACACGCAGTGGATCGTCGATCCCATCGACGGCACCGTAAACTACTTCTACGGCATCCCCCATTTTTGCGTCTCCATTGCCGCCCGTCATCAGGGCGAACTGGTCGTCGGCGTCATCTACGACCCCATCCAGGATGAAACCTGGGCAGTTGAAAAAGGCGGCATCCCCACCCTCAACGGCAAACCCATCCGCACCAGCTCCCGCGCTCACGTCAGCGACGCCGTCGTCACCGTCGGATTCTCCAAAAGCCGCAAAGCCCTCGAAGCCAGCTTTGATCGATTCAAACGCATCGCTGTCGACGTCCGCAAAACCCGCATGCTCGGCAGTGCCGCCCTCGCCCTCGCCTACATTGCCTGTGGCCGGCTCGATGCCTACATTGAAGAACAAATCAGCGACTGGGACATCGCCGCTGGCAAACTCCTCCTCGAAGCCGCCGGTGGAGATTTCAATGTCACCCCCAGCGAAGTCCATCCCGGCAAGCTGTTCGTCTACGCCACCAACGGCAAGGTCGATCTCTCGTCCTATCTCTGATCCAAATGTTGAAGGCCCTTCTTTCGTCAACTCCATCATCAACCCGGCCCGCCTGTCCGCGTGTAGGCATCGGCTACGACGTCCATTGTTATGCCGAAGGTCGCCCCTTCATTCTCGGCGGCGTTCACATCCCTCATCATCAGGGCCTTCAAGGTCACTCGGATGCTGACGTCCTGTGTCACGCCATTGCCGATGCCTTGCTCGGGGCTCTCGGTGAACCTGACATCGGTTTCTGGTTTCCCCCTTCCGATGCCAGCATCGAAGGCATCAGCAGCTTAAAAATTCTTGAGAAGGCTGCCGCCATCGCCGCCGAAAAGGGCGTCACCATTGAAAATATCGACAGCACCGTGATCGCCGAAGCCCCCAAGATCATGCCGCACACGGCCGCCATGAAACTTTGCATTGGCAACGCGCTTGGCATCACCACCGATCGCGTCGGCATCAAAGCCACCACCAATGAACGCATGGGTTTTGTCGGTCGCGAAGAAGGCGTCGCCGCCATGGCCGTTGCCAGCGTCACCTTTCCCGGTGTCAGCAACTCCGTTGATTGATTGCACGGGCCCCGAGCCGGGACTAGAGATACCGCATCATGCGGTGGAAGTTCGTTGCCAGCCTGTTGCTTCTGACCACCACCGTCAGCGCCCAAATCGTCGACACCGACTTTGAAGGAGCCGCAGTCGGAGTCGCGAGATCGCAAGCCGGTGGCAAACCCCTCCGATTCACCCCCATCGCCAACGATGGCAACGAACACTGGTATTTCCGCATCACCGGCCTCACACCCCATCAACCGCTGACCCTCACCACGCCGGTGACTGAAAACACCCCAACTCGAGCCAGTGTCTCCTTCGACGCTGGTCAAAGTTGGGAACTCACCTCGCCAGGTCATATCATCAATGGCGACATGACCTATGCGATTCAGCCAAGACAAGCCTCGCTGCTATTCGCCAGTCAGCCCCCACTCACCCTCTCGATGGTCGAAGGCATCATGGAGCAACTCGCCAAAAACAATCGAGGCATCGAAATCAACCGAGTCGGGCCTCCAAAGTTTGAAGTTCCCCTGCTGCGCTTCTGCGAAGGCGACCGCGTGGAAGCACGTCGCATTGGCGTCATCATCCGAGGAGATCGAAAACCAGTGGCATCCTGGTCGGCCATCGGATTGAGCCAATGGCTTGCAAGCGCTTCGCCCGACGCGGTGTGGTTGCGCCAAAACGCCGAAGTTTTGGTCATTCCAACGATGCATCCAGCGCGCCCCGAGGTTTCCATGCATGCGATCAGCGCCATTAAAGCATCTATCCTCCAAGAAGACCGTCACCATCTGCTCATCGAGCTCAGCCAGGCGAGTCCGACAGCCACAAACATCCACATTCAATCTCCCGAACAAAATCCTCATCCCTACCTTCACAATCTCCTCACCCATTCCCTCTCCTCAGTCATCCCCGTCCAACAATCCCCCATTGATAAATCAACTTCCTGGCAAATCGACATTCCCTGGAATCACGCGGCCGGAACCATCTCAACCTATCAGAAGATCGGAGCGGCCATCGCGGAATCGATCGCGCTAACGCTTCAACGCTGAGACGAAAAAAACCCAAGTGGCGCTTTGCCTACTTGGATCTTCATTACTGTCTCCCTCAACTCAAGGAATCACCAAACTCTGTCCAGGTCGAATGATGTCGGAGGTCAATCCATTTGCGCTCTTCAACTTGCTCACGGTCACCCCATTGTTCAGGGCGATTCGATACAAGGTATCCCCCTTCTTGACTGTGTATCCGCCACCACCGCTGCTTTGCTTTTTCTTTTTGGGTGCCGGAGCAGAATACGAAGGTTCCGGCTCATAGCTTGGGGGCGTGTAGCTCTGCTGAGGAGGCGTGTATTGCTGATACTGCTGCTGCTGATACGCCGGTTGCTGCTGGGTCTGCTGATATTGTTGATACTGGTCAGCACCGCCAGCGGCAGCACCCGAGGAACCAGGATAAGGATTGTAACCACCATCGGAAGCATACTCCGGATATTCCCCGCCCGCTGCAGCGCTCGTCGTTTTACAAGACGTGCCGACAAAAGCCAGAGCCGCAGCGGCAAACAACAGCGAAAGCGATTTCACTGAACCAGTGGTTGAAGAAGAGCATTTCATCATGGTCAAAAGTTGCAACAATTAGGTAAACTATTAAGAAATGTCAAATAATGCAAAGGTTTTTGTCTCCACGCATAAACGTCGAAAACTTGCCGTTTGAACGAACGTTCTATGTTTCCCGCCTTTTATGACGTGTCATGCCGCGATTTCTTCACAGCAATGTTGCATCCTTCTCGCGGACTCCCTAGTTTGACAGCCCCATGAAAATTGGATTTAATTTGCTCCTCTGGACAGGTCACGTGACCGAAGATAACTTTTCCTTGTTCCCAAAACTGAAGGCCATCGGTTACGACGGCGTCGAGATTCCCATCTTCGACACCAGCGATCCCGCCCACTTCAAAAAGATCGGACAGGCGCTCAAAGACAACGGCCTCCAAGCCACAGCCGTCACCGTCTGCCCTGACGATGCCCACAACGCCATCAGTTCCGACGCTGCCAACCGTGCTGGAGCCGTCGATCACCTCAAAGCGGTCATCGAATGTGCCAACAATGCCGACGTGCAGGTTCTCTGTGGCCCTTATTATCAGGTGCTTGGCCAGTTCAGCGGCCTTTTCCCCACCGAAGCGGAACTCGACTATGCCGCCGAAGTTCACCGCACCATCGCTCCCATCGCTCAAGATGCCGGCGTTAAATGCGCCATCGAAGCCCTCAACCGTTTCGAATCCCATCTTCTCAATACCATGGAGCAGGCCGCCAGCTATGTGAAACGCGTCAATCATCCGAACTTCGGTTCCATGTATGACACCTTCCACGCCAACATCGAAGAAAAAGATCCCATCGGTTGCATCGACACGCTCAACGACACCGGCAAACTTTTCCACATGCACATTTCCGAAAATGATCGCGGCACCCCAGGTCGTGGACACGCCCCCTGCCGCGAAGCCATCCGGAAAGCCAAAAGCATCGGCTACAATGGCTGGCTGACCATCGAAGCCTTCGGTGGTTCTCTTCCCGACCTCGCAGCCGCCACCCGTGTCTGGCGCGATTTCTTTTCCTCCCCGGAAGAAGTTTACACCGAAGGTTACCAACTCATCCGCTCGACGCTCGACGAGGCCTAAGTCATCAAATCCACGCCCGCAAGATTATCCAAACGCAAACCATGACCACCCACGAACCCAACCACCACGGCCTTTACGTGCCCCAAACCCCATCGCGCCGCGATTTCCTTCGCGGTGGCATTGCCGCAGGAACCGGCCTCGCCTTTAGCGCCGCGACGCATGCCCATGCCGCCAGCGAAAGCCAGGTCAAAATCGGCCTCATCGGCTCCGGTGGTCGTGGCTCAGGTGCCGCCTCCCAGGCTCTCAGCACCGGCAACAAAAACATGGTCCTCTGGGCCATGGGCGATGCCCACAAGGACCGTCTCGACGGTGCCTACAGCAATCTCAGCAACAAATTTCCTGACTCCGTCAAGGTTCCCGATGAACGCAAATTCGTCGGCCTCGACGCTTATGAAAAAGTGCTCGCCGATTGCGACATCGTGATCCTCGCCACCCCTCCCGGATTCCGCCCCTACCATTTCGAAGCCGCCATCAATGCCGGCAAGCATGTGTTCATGGAGAAACCCGTGGCCGTCGACGCCCCCGGCGTGCGCAAAGTCATTGAGGTCGCCAAGATCGCCGATCAAAAAGGCCTCAAGGTCGTCTGCGGCCTTCAGCGCCACTATCAAAACTCCTACCTTGAATCCCTCAAGCAGGTCAAGGAAAACGATCTCATCGGCGACATCGTCGGCGGCCAGGTCTACTGGAACAGCACCGGCGTTTGGGTGAAGGATCGCCTTCCCGGCCAGACCGAACTTCAATACCAATTGCTGAACTGGTATTACTTCAACTGGCTCTGCGGCGACCACATCGCCGAACAGCACATCCACAACATCGACGTCGCCAACTGGTTCATCGGTGCCAACCCCATCAGCGCTCAAGGCATGGGTGGACGTCAGGTTCGCACGGACAAAAAATTCGGCGAAATCTTCGACCACCACTACGTCGAATTCACCTACCCCAACGGCGTCCGCATCAACAGCCAATGCCGTCACCAGGCCGGTTGCAAAAACGAAGTTCGCGAAGAACTCGTCGGCACCAAAGGCATCCTTTATGTCGGCAGCCACGCCGTCGACCACAAAGGCAAAACCATCTGGCGCTACCGCTCCGAAGCCCCCGACCGCAAAGATCCTGATCCTTATCAGGTCGAGCACAACGTGTTGCAGGACGCCATCCTCAACAACAAACCCAAAAACGACGCCTACTACACCGCCGACAGCACCATGGCCTCCGTCCTCGGACGCATGGCCACCTACGGCGGTAAGGAAGTCAAATGGGATGCGGCGATCAATTCCAAAATCCAGCTCATGCCCGCCAAGGTCACCTGGGAAACCGAGCCACCGAGCAAGCCGAAGGAAGACGGCAGCTACGAGATCGCCGTTCCCGGTGTCACCGTCGTGGTGTAATCACCGAGCAAGCAAAAACTGTGGGCCGCCTCGCACGCTGCCCTCACTCCAAGACAAAACAAAACACACCCCCGGTTCGCAGCCCACTGCGGACCGGGGCTTTTTTTGTCTCCGAACCGCACTCCCCTTTATCGAAAACTTTCACATCTTTAAATCCCGGCTACTAAAAACCCCAAGTCCCTCCGTTTACCTGACAGCGCCATCATGTTTTTCCTCTCCAAACCGTCCTTCCTGCTTTTTCTACTCCTGCTGAGCGTTTCGATAACGTTTCCCGACCACGCCGACGCTCAGGTCCAGACCGTCAGACCCGAGGTCAAAAACGCCATCGACAAAGGCCTCACTTACCTCCTTACCCAACAACGCCAGCAAGGCTGCTTCCTCGACGAAAACAAAGACGACCCCGTCCCCCAACACAGCGGAGCGATGACCTCCCTCGTCATCATGGCGCTCAGCAGCATCGGACACATGCCCTCCGATCCCACCCCCGAAGGCCGCGCCGTCGAACGTGCCCTGCGTTTCATGACTGACGCCATCAAGCCCACCGAAAACGGCTATCTCGGTCAAAGCGACCGCTCCCGAATGTATGGACACGGCATCATGACCCTCATGTTCGCCGAGATGATCGGCCAAAATCAGGACAAGGAACTCGATCCCCTCCTCCGCAACCGACTCCAGAACGCCATTGACCTCATCATGCGTGCCCAAGACGTCATCAAAAGCGATTCCAACAAAGGCGGTTGGCGCTACGAACCTGGCAGCAGCGACTCCGACATCTCCGTCAGCGTCTGGCAGGTCATGGCCCTTCGTGCCGCCAACAACGCCGGACTCAAAGTCCCCAAAGAATCCATCGACAAAGCCGTCGCCTACATCAAACGCAGCTATCGCAGCGATCGCGATGCCCAAGGTTTGCCCCTCGACATGGAATCCGGATTCACCTACGAACCCAACGGCGGACGGCGCACCTTCTCCACCACCGCCGCCGGACTCCTCTCCCTTCAGGTCTGTGCCGAATACGATGCCCCCGAGGTCATCGGCGGAGCCAACTTCCTCATGAAGAACCCTCCCGAAACCAAAGAACCCTGGTTTTATTACGGCACCTATTATTATTCCCAAAGCATGCACCAGTGCGGCGGCGAACAAGCCTCGACGGCACGTGAGATTACTGAAAGTCTGCTCCTTCCTCTCCAGCAACCCGACGGTTCCTGGCACCCCAAAAACGGCAATGAAAAAAGCGCCGGACCCGTTTACGCCACCGCCCTCGCCGTCCTCAGCCTTTCTATTCACCACCACTACCTGCCGATCTACCAGAAATAGCAGGCACAAAACCAAGGACCGCGAAGTTTCATTTCACTTCGCTTCATCATCCATCAACCATCCATTTCCCATGAACCGCCGCCACTTCCTCACCACCACCATTGCAAGCGCTGCCACCTTCCCACTCCACGCCGCCTCATCCACCCCCATGACCGTCGCCGTCATTGGCGACACCAAACGCGGAGCCTACGGTCACGGACTCGACACCCTCTGGCTCGAACTTCCCCAGCAAACTCAAATCGTCGCCGTCTCTGATCCTGATCCCGCTGGTCTCGCCAAAGCTCTTACCCGACTCAAAGTCGAACGCGGATTTGCCAGCTACCAGGAAATGCTCACCGCCATCAAACCCGACCTTGTCGCCATCGGGCCGCGCCACATCGATCAGCATCACGACATGATCCTCGCTGCCACCGCCGCCGGGGCCAAAGGCATCTACCTCGAAAAACCCTTCTGCCGGACCCTGCTCGAATCCGACGCCATCCTCGCCGCCTGCAAATCATCCAATACCAAACTCGCCCTCGCCCACCGCAACCGCTACCACCCGGTCCTGCCCGTCATCAAAGATCTCCTCGCCAAAGACGAACTCGGCCGCATCCTTGAAATCCGCACCCGCGGCAAGGAAGACAAGCGCGGCGGCGGACTCGACCTCTGGGTGCTCGGCTCCCACGTTCTCAACCTCGCCGTCTACTTCACCGGAGCTCCCACCGCCTGCACCGCCACCGTTTACCAAGATGGACGCCCCATCACCAAAGCCGACGTCATGGAAGGCGCTGAAGGCATCGGACCTCTCGCCGGAAGCCAAATCCATGCCCGCTTCGAAACCCATTCCGGCATCCCCATCTTCTTTGACTCCATCATGGAAGCTGGTAGCAAAGAATCCGGCTTCGGCGTCCAGATCATCGGCACCAAGGGCATCATCGACCTGCGCATCGACGAAGAACCTCTCGCCCATTTGCAACTTGGCCATCCCTTCGATCCTACCAAACAACCCCGCACCTGGACCCCCATCACCACCGCAGGCATCGGCAAACCCGAAACCATCGCCAATATTCGTCAACAAGTGGGCGGCCATCATGCCCCCGCCCTCGATCTCATCGCCGCCATCAAGGAAAACCGCGACCCGCTTTGCAGCGGAAAAGAAGGCCACACCACCGTGGAAATGATCAGCGCCGTGTTTGAATCCCAACGCCAAAACAGCGCCCGCATCCCCTTCCCCCTCACCGAACGCCGCAATCCGCTCAGCCTCTTCTGACGTCTTGCCAAATTCCATCTTTCGGCTAAACTCCCATGTCCTCCGATGCCGGCCACCTCTTCAAATTTCCCCTCGGTCAAACCGCTGCTCACGCAGGAGCAGATGGACAAGATCTTACCCTCGCGGCGTTCCATCACCTCGGAGGAGTTTCGTCGCCAGATCGAACTTCACTTGGGACGCCCCCTCTTGCCAGCCAGGAAAAAAGTCTTCTTGATTGGGCGCGAAACCTGGGTTTGCTGCTAGATCCGCAAACCATCATTCCTCTCCTCGAACGAGGTGGGCAGGGGCATGACGTAATGGGCAAATTGGACCGCGTTTCCTCAAAACCCCCATTTGCGCACCTTCATCCTTATCCTTTAGCCCTTATCCTTTAGCCCTTATCCTTTAGCCTTTCCCGATGGCCCTTCGCCCACGTAAAAAATACACCGTCTACGATCTCCAGCAGCTCAAAGGCAAACGCGTCCTCACCCACATCCACGTCAAATCCCCCGAGGAAGCCGCTGCCGCCGAAGAAGCCGGGGTCGACCTGATGAGTTGCAGCTTCGACTCTCCCGAAGCCCAAGCCCGCCTCCCACAATTGGTCGCCGCCGCCCCTCACAGTTTCCTCTCTGCCGCCACTCCCCATGGCCTCGCTTCGCCCGAAGAAGCCATCCGTGTCGCCTTCCGCGCCCTCGAAGCCGGAGCCAGCTCCGTCTACTGCTCCGCCAGTCCCTTCATCATTGAAGCCATGGCCCGCGAACGCATCCCTGTCGTCGGCCACCTCGGACTCGTCCCCCGCCACGTCACCTGGACCGGCTACCGCGCCATTGGCCGCACCGTGGAAGAAGCCAAACAGCTCTACGACAACATGAAGACCCTCGAAAGCGCCGGAGCCTACGCCGCCGAACTCGAAGTCGTCCCGCACAACCTCGCCACCTTCCTCAGTTCCCAGACAAAAATGCTGCTCATGTCCCTTGGTTCCGGCTCTGGATGTGACACCCAATTCCTCTTTTCCGACGACATCCTCGGGGATTATGAAGAACGCCCACCCCGTCACGCCAAAACCTACCGCAATTTCGCCGCCGAACACCGCCGCCTTCAGCAAGAGCGTATCGCCGCATTCAAAGAATACATTGCTGATGTCAACGAAGGCCGGTTCCCTGCGTCAGAAAATCTGATCGCCTCGGATGCCGCGTTCATCGATCAAGTGAAGCAAGTCACAATCGCTTCCACCTAGACATCAAGGAAGGGAATCTCTTCACTCAGGTTCCAACGACTTAGCAGCAGCCATTGCGAAGCTCGCAATCCGCTGCATACTATGCCCATACACTTAGTTGTTTTAGCGTCCTCCCTTCAATGAAAAACCTCCTCCTCACCTTCATTTCCCTCACCGCGTTTCCCCTCCTGGCAAATCCGATTCCGGTCGAGGTGCCATCAGCCATCCCAATTGCGGAAAACGTTCCAACCGCTCTCCCGGTGGAAGTGCTTCCCCCCGCGCCTGAGCCCGTCGAAGACATTTTGCGCCTGCAAATCTTCCTCGATACCCAGCTTTTCGGACCCGGCAAACTGGACGGACGCCCGGGAGAATTCACCACCAAGGCGCTGCAACGCTACCAACGCTCGAAGGCCATTCCCGAAACTGAACACACCGCCCACACCCTCGATCTCAGCTCGGTGGGTGAGATCTACACCACCTACACCATCCGCGAGGAAGACCTCAAATTTGTCGGCGACTACCCCAGCAAGCCTGCCGCCCAGAGCAAAAAGAAATACCTTCCCTACGCCTCCCTTCTCGAATTCCTCGAAGAACGCTTCCACAGCTCCCCCGACCTGCTCGCCTTCATCAACCAACCGCTCAAAATGAGCACCCTCAAACCGGGCGACACGGTCAAAGTCCCCAACGTTCAGCCCTTCCTCATCGAAGAACTCTCCGTCGCGATTTATCCCGAAACCCCCGAGTTCCTCACCCGCACCCTCAAAATCGACACCCGCGAACGCATCCTGGAACTCTTCGAAGGCGGGACCCTCCTTGCCAGCCTGCCCATCACCCCCGGCAGCGGTTATGTCGCCACCCCTCCCGGCACTTGGAAAATCGTCAACATCGTGCAGATGCCCACCTTCCGCTGGGACGACAGCGTCTTGAAATATGGCGTTCGCAGCGAGAATTATTACCAACTCCCCATGGGACCGAACAACCCGGTGGGCGTCATGTGGATCGGCCTCAACAAACCAGGAATCGGCATCCACGGCACCAACCAACCGCAAACCATCGGCCGCGCCGCCAGCGCTGGTTGCATGCGCACCGCCAACTGGGATGTCGTGCGACTTTCCAAAATGCTCACCAAAGGCATGACGGTGGTCATCGAAGGCCCCAAGGCGATCCCCCGCCCTGTCATTGCCACCAAAACTCCACCCCGGACCGTCGAACCTCCAATCCAAGCCGAGGACTCCAAGAAAAAATTCAAGTGGTTCTGGCAGCGCTGAGTCCGACCTCAACGATTTAATCGCGCTGAAACAGAAGAATCATCGCGAGCCTGTCTTGGCCTACGACGCAGTCGTCCTGGACTGCTGCGGCCTGCCGCCGCTGTAGGTGGGCGCAGCCTGCTGCGCCGCGACGAGAGACCCTATGACCGCTATTGTTGTCGTGACCACAAACCCGCAGGCCGGTTCTGGAAAGCACCTTTCACAACTGGGAACGAAACAGCGCCGCGCCATGATCGCTCAGTTTTTCCAACAGCGGCCTTCTGCGCCAGTCCTCATACGTCACTTCCCTCGCACGCCCGAGATCCTCATCAAAAATCTCCCCCTCCTGCAACGCGAAGTCGCGATCCAAAATATTCAAATTCGCCTCGTCGTTGAGTCGGAAGGAACGGTTGTCGAAATTCGCTGAACCCACTGACGTCAAACAATCGTCGATGATCATGCACTTCACATGATACATGGTCGGTTGATACTCAAAGATTCTCACACCCCGCTTCAGCAACTTGCCCCATCTCGCTCGCGAAGCCCGGCGAACCAGCCGGGAATCCTGGAAGGGACCCGGCAACAGCACATCAACCTCCACGCCACGGTCACAAGCATCAAGCAAGGTCTGCGTGGTCAAATCGTCCGGCACGAAATACGCATTGCCAATGCGGATCCGCCTTTGCGCCGCCGCAATCGACAGCAAAAACATCAGCCGCGCACTTTCACTACCTCCCTGTGGTGAACTCTTGAAAAGCTGGCATGGCTGCTCCCCCTGTTCCTGCAACCGGGGAAAATATTTTTCACCATCAAGCACCTCTCCCTGGGTGGTCATCCAGTTGTCATTAAACGCTGCCTGCAACTGCGCCACCACGGGACCTTCTACGCGATAGTGCGAATCCCGCCAATGATCCTCAGCATCTGCATTCCCCATCCAAAAATCACCCACGCCCACTCCGCCCGTGAAGCCCACGACTCCATCAACCACCAGCAGCTTGCGATGGGTCCGGTAGTTGAACAATGCAAAGTTCGACATGTGATAAATGCGCACCTCCACCCCTACCGCCTCCATCGCACGCACATCCGCTCCCTTCACACAATCACAGCCCACCCCGTCCAGCAACACATGAACGGCAACGCCTTCTCTTGCCTTGGCCGCCAGCGCCTGGGCGAAACGACGCGTCATCTCGCCCCGCCAAAACACAAAACTCTCAAAAGTTATGCTGACCTCGGCTGACTCAATGGCCTCCAGCATCGCAGGAAAAATCTCATCTCCATTCGTCAATCGCTCCACCCGATTGCCACCAACCAACGGAGGACCAAGCAACTGGCCAATCGACCTCTCAAACTGCTCGTCCTCCACTGCATAACGATGCGGCATGTGATGTTTCACCTTCTTCTCGGAAGAAACGAGATTGTTCACGATCACCGCAGCAAGCCCGGTTCCTGCCGCCGTCAGCCCAATGGTCCACAGCTGATCCGCAAGTTTGGAAGACGATTTTTTTTTCATAAGGAAGTTCCCACGCCGGTTAACCAACGCGTGCTCCCAAAGAAATCGGAGGCGTGCCCCTCAATGGTTGTGATGATCCTCGCAGCCCCTCTTCGCACATCCAGAACCCGGACGCCAGGCGATGCAACAGAGCCACTGTTTAACCCCATCCAACTCATGAAAATCCCTTCCGACTCCCTCCATCAACGCGTTGCACTGGTCACCGGAGCGGGCTCTGGCCTTGGTAAATCGGCGGCCAAAGCCCTCGCTCATGCCGGTGCCTATGTCGCCGCCGTCGGACGCACGCAGGATGAGCTTGATGCCACCGTGGCTGAAATCAATCGCAACGGAGGAAACGCCATCGCCCTGCTGGCCGACATCTCCCACAGCGACCAGGTTTGCGCCGCCATCGAAGCCACGGTTCAACGTTGGGGCCGGCTCGACATCGTCTTTGCCAATGCAGGCATCAACGGCGTCTGGGCACCTTTGGAAAAACTCAGTGAAGCCGACTGGGATCAGACCATGAACATCAACCTGCGCGGAACCTTCGTCACCATCAAACATGCCGTGCCGCACATGAAGGCCCATGGCGATGGCGGCTCCATCATCGTCACCTCCTCCGTCAACGGAACCCGCATGTTCAGCAACACCGGCGCCACCGCCTATGCCTGTTCAAAGGCAGGCCAGGTTGCCTTGGTGAAGATGCTTGCGCTGGAGCTGGCGGCTTCGAAAATTCGCATCAACGCCATCTGCCCTGGAGCGATTGAAAGCATGATCGACGACTCCACCGAACAAAAGGAAATCCCGGACCGCCTACCCGTCGACTTTCCCGATGGCGAAGTCCCCATCAACCATGGAGCGCCGGGCACATCAGGTCAGGTCGCCGAACTGGTGTGGTTCCTTGCCTCAGACGCATCCAGCCACATCACCGGCACCGAAATCTTCATTGATGGCGGCCAGTCGCTTCTCCAAGGATGAAAGTCCAATCATACAACCAGAACAGCTCCCCCTTCCGAAACCACTTACAGGAAACGATCACTAAAAGCTAAGTTGCCCCTCCTGTTTGCTTCGATTCAAACGATCTAACTTGCACCTCATCCAACATGAAATTTTACACCCTTACCACCCTTTTCGTTCTCGGTTTCTTGGTCAGCTGCCGCGACAACGAAGTGACCACTCGTGAAGAAGTTCGCGAGGAGGCGCGTGAAGTGGTCCGCGAGATGCAGGATGAAGCCATTGAAGCGAGACGCGAGGTCGTCGACACCGCCACATCTTCGCCGGACTCCCTCCAATGGAAAGGCAACTGGAACGAAACCAAAGGCAGAATTAAACAACGTTTTGCCGACCTTACCGATGACGACCTTCTCTACCAGGAAGGCAAGGAGGAGGAGTTACTCGGTCGCCTTCAGCAACGCCTCGGAAAAACCCGCGAAGAGATCGAGGCAATTCTCAACACGCCCTGATTTCGACATCAAGCATCTAACTGCCCAATAACTTCCCCTCGAACACGGTCTTCCTCAAACCCACCACTGCTAAATCACTCAAAATAACTATGAGCTTCGATCCCACTGTTCGTCCAGGCCTCCCGCATCCTCTTGGTGCCACTCCCGATTCCGATGGCGTGAACTTCGCCGTTTTCTCAGCCAATGCCGTCAAAATGGAACTGTGCTTGTTTGACGCAGAAACCCATGAAGAAACCCGCATCCCGTTGCCCGAATGCACCAACCACATCTGGCATGGACACATCAGCGGCATCAAACCCGGCCAGCTCTATGGCTATCGGGCTCATGGCGACTACGATCCCGCCCGAGGACATCGGTTCAATCCCCACAAGGTCTTGCTCGATCCTTATGCAAGAGCCATTGGCAGAAAGCTCGAAGCCTGGACCCCCGAGTTGTTTGGATATCGCATTGACGATCCCGGTGCCGACCTCACTTTCGACGAACAAGATTCGGCTGCCGTAGCGCCTCTCGGCATGGTAATGGACTCTTCCTTCGACTGGGGAGATGACACACCGCCACTTACTCCATGGCACCGCACGGTCATCTATGAAACCCATGTCAAAGGACTAACTAAAAAACTTCCCGGGATTCCCGAATCAATTCAGGGAACTTATGCCGGATTTGCGTCCGATGAAGCCATGTCCTATCTTCAGGATCTCGGCGTCACGGCGGTGGAGTTTCTGCCCATCCATCATCATCTTGACGATTCGTTTCTTACTGATCGTGGCCTCACCAACTACTGGGGTTACAACACGCTCTCCTTCTTCGCCTTCGAGCCCACTTATGCCTCCACCGATGACCCGCATGCGGCGATGAGTGAGTTCAAGGGCATGGTCAAACGTCTCCATCAATCCGGAATCGAAGTCATCCTCGACGTCGTTTACAATCATACCGCCGAAGGCAGCGAACGCGGGGCCACCCTATCATTCCGTGGTCTGGACAACGCCTCCTACTATCGACTTTCCCAAGAGCATCCCCGCTATTATGAAGACTTCACCGGATGCGGCAACACCTTGAGTATGCAAAACCCTGCCGGCCTCCGTCTGCTCATGGACAGCCTGCGTTATTGGGTCACTGAGATGCACGTTGACGGATTCCGCTTCGACCTCGCCAGCGCCCTTGCCCGCGAACTTTACGGATGGGACAAACTCAGTTCCTTCTTCGACGCCATCGCACAGGATCCTGTGCTGTCACGCGTGAAGCTGATCGCAGAGCCATGGGACATTGGCATGGGCGGTTATCAGGTCGGCAATTTCCCCACCGGATGGGCCGAATGGAATGGACGTTATCGTGATGAAGTCCGTCGCTTTTGGAAAGGCACTGATCGCGCCAACGAACTTGCCCAACGCCTCAGTGGCAGCGCCGACCTCTACAATCACAGCGGTCGCCAGCCTCATGCCAGCATCAACTTTATCACCGCCCACGACGGATTCTGCATGCGCGATCTTGTCAGCTACAATGACAAGCACAACGAGGCCAATACCGAAGGCAATCGCGATGGTGCCAACGACAACGAAAGCTGGAATTGCGGCGTCGAAGGCGAGACCGATGACGAAGGCATCCGTGAACTGCGCAAACGCCAGGCCAAAAACCAGCTCGCCACCCTGTTCCTTTCACAAGGCGTGCCGATGATCCTGTCCGGTGATGAGCGCTGGCATACCCAGAACGGCAACAACAACACCTTCTGCCAGGACAACGATCTTACCTGGCTTTCTTGGGAATGGGATGCCGATCAGCAGGAGATGCTGGATTTCACCAAGGCGCTGATCCAGCTCCGCCTGTCGGAACACGTTTTGTCCCGCAAAGATTTTCTTACCGGTCAATCACCTGCAGAAGGTCTGCCTAAAGATGTCCTTTGGTGGAACCATGACGGTCGCGAGATGAGCGACGAAGACTGGCATGCAGGTTATGTGCGTTGCTTCGGCATGCTTCTCCCCGGCTCAGCTTTGCTGGAGATCGATGACGACGGGAAACCGCGCCAAAGCAACACGGTATTGGTCATGATGAATGGTCACTACGAAGACATGAGAACCGTTCTTCCTTCGATTGATGGCAAGTCATGGACATTCCGGCTTGCCACGGCTGACATCGATTTTGAAAACGGCCTGAAAGACGCCGCCCCCTTCACCATGCCTTCCCGTTCCCTTGCCGTCTTTACGACGACTCCTTGAACGATGCATGGCTGCAACCCATCCCCGAAAACCAAAACAAACCAAACCAAAACAAAACACCACTATGAAAAAAAACTCCATCATCAGAAATGCTGGCAAGGCCATCGCCCTTGCCGCAGCCGCCCTGTTCATCGCTCAACCACTTTCCGCTGCCGATAAAGAAGGCGCCGTGAACATGGCTGACGCCAACGCCATCAAAAAAGCTGCCATTCAAGGTAAGGCAGAAGTGAAAATTGCCGAACTGGGTGCCGCAAAAGCAGAGCATGCCGAAGTGAAAGCGCTGGCCACCAAACTGGTTGCCCACCACACGGCCATGAACACGGAAATCGCCGCGTTGGCAGCCGCCAAAGGTGTTGATCTCACTGCCGCCAATGACCCAGATGCCGAAAAAACGGTGATGAGTCTTGAGAAGGAATCCGGTAAAGATTTCGACAAGGCCTTCCTCAATGCGGTTCAAGAAACCCACGAGGAATGCATCGACGCATTTGAAGAGCAATCGAAAGATGCCAAGGACGGTGAATGGAAAGCCTGGGTCGACAAATCCCTTCCTATGGTCCGTGCCCATCACGAAGCCGCTGAAGCTCTCGAAGAAAAACTCTAACCTTCGTTGTTGGTAGTTTGACTGTCTGCAACCGCAGCGTTTGACCTGCCAATCAAGTGCGGCGGTGGTGCCATGACCTGGTATCGCCGCCGCATTTTTTTCTTTTACCCCTAGCCGCCATGCCATCCTCATCACCTTCCCCCTTTGCCCACCCAGCCGCCGGCCTCCTCATTCCCGTGTTCGCCCTTCGCCGTCCCGATGATTTCGGCATCGGCGATACCAAGGCCGTCATGGAAGCCATCGACTTCTGTAAACGTCATGGCTTTGAAGTTCTGCAAACTTTGCCCATTCACGACACCGTTGGCGATCACAGCCCTTACAACCCAATCAGCTCACGCGCCCTCTCACCGACACTGCTTACCCTCGATCTTGATGAAGCCAGCGTTCCCGGCCTTACACGGAATATCCTTCAATCCAACGCTCCTGAATCATGGCTGGTCCAGGTCCGTGAAGGGGCAGTTAAACACGGCCTCGTTCACTCCCTCAAACTGCAAATTTTGCAGCACGCGTTTGATCAATTCATCCTTCAGAATGACCAATCATTGATCGATGAATTTGAGTCGTTTCAAAAATCCGAATCCGACTGGCTGCCCGGTTACACGTTGTTTCGCACTTTGGTAGGCGAATATGACAACAACCCGCATTGGGAACAATGGCGTCCCGAACATCAAAGTTACGACAGCGCTGAAACGTGGCTGCTCGCTCATCCCGAAAATGAACGCCTGCACACCACCCGCCGATCCCTCGCTTACATTCAATGGGTCGCCCATCGACAGTGGACCGCCGTGCGTGCGCATGCCGACACCCAAGCTATCCAGCTCATGGGAGAAATCAGTTTTGGCGTATCAAAAAGCAGCGCCGATGTCTGGCAGCACCGCGAACTCTTCGATACCGACTGGAGCATGGGCACCCGTCCCGTCGTTTACTTCGACACCAACAAAGACTCCGAGCGGTGGGGTCAAAACTGGGGCCTGCCGCCCTATCGTTGGGAAAATCATCGCTCCACCAATTTCGAATGGCTGCGTCGCCGGGTTCAAAGCGAAGCCCAATACTTTCACATCTGCCGCATCGACCACCTTCGAGGTTATTTCCGTGCCTACATGTTCCCCTGGCAGGGCGGATCTCAGCACTCCGAGTTTGCCCTTCTCGATGAAAATCAAGCCGCCGAAAAAACGGGCGGACGCATGCCCCGCTTCGTCCCGGGTCCAGACGAAGATCCAACCACTTCGGCCATGAACGACCTGCAAGGCCGCGAACTCATTTCCATTTTCCGCGAAGCCGCCGGCCCCATGTTCCTCTTCGCCGAAATCATGGGAGCCATGCCCGACTACATGCGCACGGCACTCGAAGACCTCCAGTTGCCCAGCCTCACCTTCCCACTCTTGGAAACCAACGAAAACGGCAGCATCAACCCCGCCAGTTCCTATCGTCCCCTCAGCCTCGTCTCCTACGGCAATCACGATCACGCCCCCATCGCCAGCATCTACCAGAACCACTTCATCAAACAAAACCTCGCCCTCCAAAACCTCCTCAATTTCGCCGAATGGCAATCCTCCCCTCCCGATTCCCTCAACGAGGAACTGCTGGCAGCCCTCCAACGCTCACTGTTCAAAACGCCCTGTCTGCTCGCCGTGTTGATGATTCCCGACCTCTTGGGCACCACCCTGCGCTTCAATCTGCCTGGCAGCTACGGTGACCAGACTTGGTGCGAGCGACTGGATTTCACCCTTGAAGAGCTGGAGCATCATCCCGTCTACGGTCCCCGAATCGCCACCGCCTCACGGCTCCTACGAGAAACCGGCCGCCACCTGACAGAACCCCATGTCGCCAAAACAAATTCCCTTCTTGCTGGTAATTCGCCCCATTCTCTCCTACGATAAGATGGTTTTGTTACGCAAACGTCACAACTCCGCAATAGCCCCCGGCACCCACCCTGCCATGGTGCAAAACCCTCCAAGCCACTCATCGCAACACCATTCATGAACGAACCCCGTCACATCCTCTCCAACTTTGACAACGCGCTCACCCAACTGCGCCAGAACCTGTTCAAGATGGCCAGTCTTTCGACGCAGAACCTCAACGACGCCGTGAAGGGCCTGCTCCAGCGCGACCTTGATCTTTGCAATCAGGTCATCGCCGACGACGAACAGGTTGATCAACTCGAAAAAACCATCGACGCAGAAGGCATTGCCATCCTCACCCGCTTTACCCCCATGGCACAGGACCTTCGCCGGGTCGTCAGCGCCATGAAAGCTTCAAGCAATCTGGAGCGCATCAGCGATCAGGCCGTGAACATCGCCCGCCGCGGTCGCAAATTGATCAACAGTTCCGAACTCCCCGAAACCCGCATGCTCGAGCCCATCTACAGCCAGGCCTACAACCTGCTGCAGGATGCCGTCCGCTCCTTCACCGAAGAGGACATGCCACTCGCCACCAGCCTCAAGGCCCGTGACCGCGAACTCGACCAACAGCAGAACGAATTCATCGCCCGTGTCACCCGCCGGATGGAAGAAGATACCGGCCACCTCAAGGATTACATCGACCTTGTCTTCGTTGCCCGCTTCCTTGAGCGCGCTGGTGACCATGCCGTCAACATTGGTGAAGACGCCGTCTACGCCGGTGCCGCCCGCGACATCCGCCACACGCAATAGTCTTCAAGAAAAGGCAAACATCCCAATCTCGAAACCCACCCTTAATCCGGTGGGTTTTTTGTGCTCACTTCTCTCGTCCTTATCCTTCCCTGAACTTTAACTTCCTTTGCGCGGAACGCGGATCGTGAACACCGTCTCCACCCCTGGTTTGCTGTGCACCGAGATGGTCCCATGATGCGCCTCCACGGCCCTCTTCACAATCGACAACCCCAATCCCGTCCCCTTGATCTCTTGAGAATGATGCCGCGCCACACGGTAGAACCGCTTAAATACAAACGGCAAGTCTGCCAGTGGAATCCCCACCCCGTCATCTCTCACTTCAATGACCGAAAACTCCGGCTCCTGACGAAGCCTCACCACAATCTTGACTCCGCCCCCCTGGTTTTCCTTGATCGCATTTCCCACCAGGTTGAACAAAATTTGATCCCAGTAAAACCGGTCACCAAACACCGATGGATCTTCTCCCGTATCGACCTTGAACGATGCCCTCGACTTGGAGTTCGCGACCATCGGACTCAACCGATGCACCACGTCCTGAGCACAGGCATCGAAATTGAACACCTCCAATCGCAGCGCCTCCGTCTGGCCGGATTCCATCCGGCTGATCACCAGCAAATCCTCCACGATCGAAGCCAGCCGGTCCCCATGTTTCTTCATCAACGTAAACGCCCGTTGGATCTCCACCGGATCAGTGATGTCCCCTTCCTTCAAATTCTCCAGGTAACCAATGATGATCGACAATGGCGTGCGCAGCTCATGCGAAGCATTCGCCACAAAATCCTTGCGGATTTTTTCCAAATGATGCTTCTGCGTTTCATCCCGTAAAATCACCAGCACCGCCCCATCCAGCCCCGCCGGTTCATTGCTCGACAACGGCACCGCCTCCACCGAATACACACGCTCCCCGCCCATGCTGTCCCCCGGCATGGACACCAGCAACTCCTCCCGCAAGCGCCGCCCGCTGCGCGCCCCATTCGCCACCACCTCAGCAATGCGGTGATCCCTGACACATTCCAAAAAGGGACGTCCGACAGGGTCCGCTATCGAGGGAAAAAATCGAAGCACCCCACGGTTCGCAAACAAGATCTGCTGATCGTTGCCAACAATGAACAGCCCGTCATCAATCCCATCCACCAGCCGGTGCAACATCTCCCCCCGACGCTGCGAGTGCTGCAAAAACACCTCCTCATCGCGTTTTTGACGCGCCATCTCTCTTTCCAGAGCCCTGATTTTGTCGCACGAGCGACGCCATGCCACCGCAAGAATGATCGCGAGCAAAAGGCTACCTAAAAAAAGTCCGGTCATGTCCAAGTCCACCCAGAAGAGCTACACCGACACGGCGGCAGGTGCCTTAAAAATGTAGCCGAATCCACGCGAGGTCTGCACCCAGTCCGCATAGTCGCCCAGCTTCTCACGCAAACGCTTCACATGCGTGTCCAAAGTGCGTGTGCGCACCGACTCCGAATAACCCCACACCTCCCGCAGAATCGTGTCCCGCTCCACCACTTCATCCTCATGATTGGCCAGCAAATGCAACAGCTTGAACTCCAGCAACGTCAAGTCCATCGGCTCGCCTGACACCGTCAGCTTCACCGCTGATAAATCGAACACGAACGGCCCTACTTTCAACTCCGTCCCATCCCCCACCGGCCCAGAACGACGTAACAACGCCTGCACCCGCAACACCAATTCCTTGGGACTAAATGGCTTCGGCAGATAATCATCCGCCCCATGCTCAAGTCCTGAAATTCGATCCTCCGTCTGCCCTTTGGCCGTCAGCATGATGATCGGAATCAATCGGGTGCTCTCCACCATCCGCAACTCCTCGCACACCTGCAAACCATCCCGACCTGGCATCATCACATCCAGCACGATCAAATCCGGCTTCGACTCCTTCACCCGCTTCAAAGCCTGCAAACCATCTGCGACTTCCTCCGTCGCAAATCCCGCACGCCGCAGGTTCATGCCCACCAGTTCACGCACATCTTCTTCATCATCAGCAATCAGAATAACAGGTTTGTCGGAGTCGGACATGGCAGGAATATTTACTTCGATCATTGTGTCAATTCCGTAAACATCCCACAATTCACCATTTGTGACAAGATCGTCACCCCTGGGAGCGCCGGATCCCACAGATGTGACACAGGCTTGCAGCCTGTGGGTGAGTCAGGCATTTTGCCTGGCACGATTGTCTCCACGCCCGCATCCCCCATTCCCCAAAAAACCTCACTCCATCTCCTTAATCACCGCCTGCCACTTCGCAATGTGCGCCGACCACGTCAACGGCAACACCTTTTCCCGTGCTGCCTTTCCCATCCTCACCCGATCTGCCTCCCCCAACGACAGCGCACGCCTCACATCCCCCGCCACCGCCGATGCGTCCCTCGGTCTCGTCAACAAAAACCCGGTCACCCCATCATCCACCATGTCAATCGCCCCATCATCCACCGAGATCAAACCCGGCAACTCACAAGCCATGCTCTGCAACACCGTGTTCGCACACGCATCATACAAGGTCGGATGCACAAACCAGTCCGCCGCTTGATACAACATCCCCACATCCGATCTCGCATCCAAGGCAAACACCCGCCCCGTCAGCCCATACGTCGCCACCTGCACCCGATAGCGTGCATCCAGCGGTTTTCCTACAATCCACAAATCGGCATCCACCTCCTCCCACGCCTCCAGCAGCGCATCCAGTCCCTTGCGCCGATGATTCAATGACACAAACAACACCGCAGGCCGAGCCGCATCCGACTTCATCTGCGCACAAACCCTCGTCCGCAAAGCCGCCCGATCCGCCGCAGGTTTGAATTTGGTCGTATCCACCGCCGTGTGAATCACCCGAAACTGCTCCATCGGTGTTCCATAAACCGCATGCACCTGCTTTGCCACCTCACCCGAATTCACCACAAACAACCGCGTCTTTCCCCCCGAATAGAGCTCCTGTTCCAACTGCAACTCCAGCAAATTTTTCATCGACCAGCGCTTCCAAATCGGCAGCAAGCCCGAATAAACCTTATGACATCCCCCGCCCGCCCGATGCAGATCATGCGATGTCGTCCTACCAAACCCAATCGACACATCCACCCCCAAATCTTCGTTCGAAAGCTGCGAAACCACCCGCTCAAACTGCCACAACCTCACCAATCCCGAACCCCTCGCCACCGGCACCAGCCGCAGTTCCAGCTTCAACTCTTCCAGCGCTTTCTCGTCCGCCTCAGCCGTCACCACCAAGACCTCATGCCCCTCCGACCTTAGCCGGAACGCAAACTCCATCAAATACCCCTCCAACCCCCCACGAGGAACAAACTGGTGATAAATCAAAGCAACACGCATAATCCCTTTTTCACTTTTCACTTTTCACTTCGTTGACTTCATCCTCATACTTCCGGCTGTAGCGCACAAACGCCGAAAACGCCGTCGCCACCGCGATCCACAACCCTGGAAACCCATCCATAAACCCACGGCGAATGACATAAGCGCGGAAAAAACGCCACCACGGTCGGAACACATTCGTTGCCAGCGACCACGATTTCCCGGCATCAACCTGCCTCTGCAAAAACACATCCGCAAACCCGTTGATCTTCTCCACATACCGGTTGATCGACGGAAACGAAAAGTGATGCAAATCCCCGCGCAGCCAGGTGCGGTTGTTTCCTTCCAGCTCGATGTAATCATGCTCCGGACTGCCCGCCCACTTCGCCTTCTCCCGACGGAACAACCGCAGCTTCGTATCCGGATACCAGTCGCCGTGCAAAATCCACCGCCCCATAAACCACACCTTGCGGTTAAACGACGCCCCATCAAACCGCTTGTCCAAGCCCTCCTCAAAAAACGCCTCCACATTTGCCCGCAACTCCGGCGACAACTCCTCATCACAGTCCAACGCCAGCACCCACTCCTCCTCACAAAGTCCCAGCGCCACATTCTTCTGGTCCCGATACCCCAACCAGGCCTGATGCGTCACCTTCGCCCCAAACGACTCGGCCACCGCCACCGTTCCATCCTTCGATCCCGAATCCACCACCACAATCTCCCGGGCAAGTCCCTCCACACTTCGCAAACAGCGCGCCAGATTGCCTTCCTCATTGCAGGAAACAATCGAAACAGAAATCGGCAGCGGCATCTTCACGCCTTCACCAACAACCAACCACCCCAAAAATAAACCCCAAACCTCCAAAAACTTTCATCTCGAAGACCGACGATTTTTTTCATTATCCCTTGCCGTGGCACGCCACCTGCCACACAAATTCATCCTATGCATACACTCCGACGTCATTTTCTGTTGTTCGGCGCCACCGCAGCGCTGCTTGCCGTCCTGACCCAATGCAAAGGCGGCAGTTCCGACACCATCCTCGTTGGTGAATTCGCCTCCCTCACCGGAAAAGAAGCCACGTTCGGAGTTTCTTCCCACGAAGGCACCCTCCTCGCCATCGAGGAAATCAACGCAGCCGGCGGCGTCCTCGGCAAACCGATAAAACTGATCACCGAAGACGACCAGTCGAAAGCCGGTGAACCCGCCAACGTCGTCAATAAACTCATCTCCAAAGACGGCGTCATCGCCATCCTCGGCGAAGTCGCCTCCAGCCGCTCCCTCGAAGCCGCCCCCATCGCCCAGCAAAGCGGCATCCCGATGATCTCCCCCGCCTCCACCAATCCCAAGGTCACCGAAGTCGGCGACTACATCTTCCGCGTTTGTTTCATTGATCCTTTCCAGGGCACCGTGATGGCCAACTTCGCCACCAACACCCTCAAGGCCAAAAAAGTCGCCGTGTTCACCGACGTCAAAAGCGACTACTCCAAAGGCCTCGCCCAGTTCTTCAAGGAAGGCATCAAAAAACTCGGCGGTGAAATCGTGGCCGAACTCGACTTCAACGGCGGCGACAAAGATTTCAAAGGTCAGCTCACCGCCATCAAATCCGCCAATCCCGACGCCGTCTTCATCCCCGGCTACTACACCGACGTCGCCCTCATCGCCATCCAGGCCAAACAACTCGGCCTCACCATCCCCCTCCTCGGCGGCGACGGCTGGGAAAGCCAGACCCTCGTCGACATCGGCAAAGACGCCGTTGAAGGCCACTACTTCTCCACCCACTACTCCACCGAAGCCGGATCCCCCAAAGCCCTCGCCTTCATCGAAGCCTACAAAAAACGCTTCAACAACAAAGTCCCTGACGCCATGGCCGCCCTTGGTTATGACTCCGCCTACTTCCTCGTCGACGGCATCACCCGCGCCGGCACCACCGATGGCCCCGCCCTCCGTGACGCCCTCGCCGCCACCAAAGAATTTGAAGCCGTCACCGGCAAAATGGCCATCAACGAAAAACGCGACGCCGTCAAAGCCGCCGTCATCCTGCAAGTGAAAGACGGCAAATTCAAATTCCTCGAAACCGTCGCTCCCTAAGCCCGAAGAAGATTGATCCCAAGGGTTGAGCCGTCTCCGATCAGACTCTCAACCCTCAACTTTCAACTCTCAACTTCCCCCCTTTGGACTGGTTTCTCCAACAATCCGTTAATGGACTCGCCCTCGGGTCCATCTACGCCCTCATCGCCTTGGGTTACACCATGGTTTACGGCGTCCTGCGATTCATCAACTTCGCCCACGCGGACATCCTCATGCTCGGTGCCTACGCCGCGTTCTTCCTCGCCCCCGTCGTCCACCCGATCATTCCCCTTCCCTCCTTCACCGGTGCCATCGTCATCATGGCGCTCTCCGCCGCCATCTGCGCCATCATCGGCATCGTCATCGAACTGCTCGCCTACCGCCCCCTGCGCAACCGACCGCGTCTCACCGTCCTCATCACCGCCATCGGCGTTTCCCTCTTCATCGAGTTCACTTGCCAGCATGAAGCCGTGTTCGGTGCCGCCACCCGCGCCTTCCCGCCATTGATGCCCGCCGCCGACTTCAAACTCGGCAACATCATCATCAGCAGCAACGACATCGTCGTCGTCGTCACCACCATCCTGCTCCTTTTCGCCCTCTGGTTCATCGTCCAGCGCACCCGCATCGGCACCGCCATGCGCGCCGTCTCCTTCAACCAGCAGGCCGCCTCACTCATGGGCATCAACATCAGCCGCATCATCTCCTTCACCTTCGCCCTCGGCTCCGCCCTCGCCGCCATCGCCGGCATCCTCTATGCCATGCGCGCCCCCGGCATCGAACCCCTCATGGGCATGCAACCCGGCATCCGCGCCTTCGTCGCCGCCGTCCTCGGAGGCATCGGCAACCTTCCCGGCGCGGCCATCGGCGGACTCATCATCGGCCTCCTCGAAACCTTCGCCGGCGGCACTCCCGGACTTTCCAACTATCGCGACGGCATCGCCTTCGCCATCTTGATTCTCATCCTCCTCTTCAAACCCGCCGGGATCCTCGGCAAAGCCACCGTCGAGAAAGTATGAACCACCAAGGAGCCAAACGCTGGTTGTTCATCAGCATCGCCATTGCTGTCGGAATCTCGCTGTTCTCCGACCAGTTCAACCGCTATTACCTTGGCATCGCCATCGACTGCGGCATCGCCATCATCCTCGCCACCAGCCTCAACCTCGTCAACGGCCACACCGGTCAGTTCAGCCTCGGCCATGCCGGATTCATGGCTGTTGGAGGTTACGCCGCCGCCAAATTCTCCCTCGTCGTCGTCCCCCTCACCCCTCCCGAACTCCAGCCCCTCATCTTCGTCGCCGCCCTCATTCTTGGCGGACTCCTCGCCGCCCTCGCCGGCCTCATCGTAGGCGTCCCCTCCCTCCGACTCCGCGGCGACTACCTCGCCATCGTCACCCTCGGCTTCGGCGAAATCATCCGCGTCATCGTCCAAAACATGGAATCCGTCGGTGCCGCCTCCGGCCTCAAAGGCATCCCCAAATTCACCACCTTCGGCTGGACCTTCGTCCTCGTCGGCATCACCATCTACGTCATCGCCTCCCTCGTCAACTCCACCTACGGACGCGGTTTCATCGCCGTCAACGATGACGAGGTCGCCGCCAGTTCCATGGGCATCAATCCCGTCCGCTACAAAGTCACCGCCTTCGTCGCCGGAGCTTTCTTCGCCGGCATCGCCGGAGGGCTCTACGCCCACCACAAACAATTCCTCGCGCCCACCGGCTTCGACTTCTTCAAGTCGGTCGACATCGTTGTCATGGTCGTCCTCGGCGGCATGGGACGCACCGCAGGCGTCGTGCTCGCCGCCATCCTGCTCACCCTCCTTCCCGAATTCCTGCGCCAGTTCTCCGACTACCGCATGATCATCTACGCCCTGCTCATCATCGGCCTCATGCTCCTCCGTCCACAGGGTCTCTTCACCCTCAGCGGCAAAAAGAAAGGAGCCAAAGCATGAGCTCTCCGCTCCTCCAAGTCAAAAACGCCACCATCAAATTCGGCGGCCTCACCGCCGTCTCCGAACTCAACCTCACCCTCGAAGAAAACCAGCTCTACGGCCTCATCGGCCCCAACGGTGCCGGCAAAACCACCGCCTTCAACCTCATCACCGGCGTCTACCAACCCACCTCCGGCCACATCGAATTCCAAGGCAAATCCATCGCCAGCCTGCGCCCCCATCACCTCACCAAACTCGGCATCGCCCGCACTTTTCAAAACATTCGCCTGTTCGGCTCCATGAGCGTCGCCGACAACGTCCGCGTCGCCACCCAGGTCCACCGCGACCACGGCATCCGCGACGCCCTCTGGCGCGGCAAAGGTTTCCAACAACGCGAGTCCGACATCCGCTTCCAGGTCTGCGAACTCCTCGACATCTTCGACCTCGGCCCCCTCAAAGACGAACCCGCCAAATCCCTGCCCTACGGCGACCAACGCCGACTCGAAATCGTCCGCGCCCTCGCCACCAAACCCAAACTCCTCCTCCTCGACGAACCCGCCGCCGGCATGAACCCCACCGAAAAGGAAGAGCTCATGACCCTCATCCGATTCATCAAAGACCGCTTCAAAATTTCCATCATGCTCGTCGAGCACGACATGAAAGTCGTCATGGGTATCTGCCAGCGCATCGCCGTCCTCGAATACGGCATTAAAATCGCCGAAGGCACCCCCACCGAAGTCCAGCGCGACCCCAAAGTCATCGCAGCGTATCTCGGCACCGAAAACACCAAACAAACTCCCATCGATGCTTGAGATCAACAATCTCCAAGTCGCCTACGGCTCTATCAAGACCCTCCACGGCATCAGCCTGAAGGTTCCCGCCAAAAGCATCGTCACCCTCATCGGAGCCAATGGAGCCGGTAAGTCGACCACCCTCCGTGCCATCTCCGGCCTAGCCAAGGTGCGCGGGGGCACCGTCACCTACGACGGCCAAAACATCACCAACGAGCCACCCCACCAGATCGTCTCCAAAGGCCTGTGCCACGTCCCTGAAGGTCGCATGGTTTTCGCCAACCTCACCGTCAAAGAAAATCTCCAGATGGGCGCTTACTTACGCCGCGATAAAGACGGAATTGCCGCCGATCTCGACTATTCCTTTCAGGTCTTCCCCCGCCTCAAAGAACGCATCAACCAGGCTGCGGGAACCCTCTCTGGAGGCGAACAACAGATGCTCGCCATCGCCCGCGCCCTCATGAGTAAGCCCCGCTTCCTCATGCTCGACGAACCCTCCCTTGGCATCGCCCCCATCCTCGTCCGCGCCATCTTCGACCAGATCGTCGCCATCAACAAAGAGCGCGGCCTCACCATCCTTCTCGTCGAACAAAACGCCAACCTTGCCCTCGCCATCTCCCACTACGGCTACGTCTTGGAAACCGGCAAAATCCTCTTAGAAAACGAGTCCCAAAAACTCCGCGAAGACCCCCAAGTCAAAGAAGCCTACCTCGGGCACTAACCCCCACTGGGACCACCGACGTGTCGTCGGTCTTAAACCATGGAGGTCCGACGTGTCGTCGGACATAACTTTAGGATACTTACACAAGCCCCCCATCACAACCACCTTTTCCACCGAAACATCCACACCATCCCCACCGCCACCCCCGCACAAATCCCCCAAAAACCAAACGGATAGGCCCATCCCGCCTGCAACTCCGGCATCCGCGCAAAGTTCATCCCAAACACCCCTGCGATAAATGAAAGTGGCATAAAAATCGTCGCGATCACCGTCAGCACCTTCATGATGGAGTTCATCCGCTGACTATTCGCGTTCATGTAAGTCTCCGTCAGACTCGACGCAATGTCTCGATAAGTCTCCAGCATCTCGATCACCTGCAAACTGTGGTCATAAAGATCCCGCATGAACACCGCCGTATCCGCCGTTAAATTCGCGTGATCCCCATGCTGCAATTGATGAATCACCTCACGCATCGGTCGGAACTCGCGCCTCAACAACATCATTTCCCGTTTCGCATGATGAATCCGTTTGATCAGCGCCGGCTCATGATGATCCAGCACCTCGATCTCCAAATCCTGAAGCAAGTCACTGTAATGCTCCAAAACCGGAAAACAGTGATCCACGATCGCATCGAGCAACGCATAAACCAGATACCCCAAATCACGCCCTCTTAAGCGCGATCCCTCCTTGCAAACACGCTCCCTCACCGGATCCCAAACCCCCTGGTGACTCTCCTGAAACGTCAGCAAGGTATGCTCCCCAACAAAGAAAAAAATCTGCTCACAATGCAGCGTCCCGTCCGCCATGTGAATCTTCCTCGCCACGATGAACGTCCTCGCATGATGCGACTCGTCGCCCGGATAAGTCTCCACCTTTGACCGGCATCCCCCTTGCAGCATGTCTTCAATCGCCAGTGGATGAAGCTGATACTTCGCGGCCAGCGCATGAATCACCCCCATGTCCGTCACCCCCGCCACATTGATCCACCGCACCTTCACCCACTCCGGTCGGTGATGATTCAAAAACTCATCCATCTCCCCCACCACCGTCGTCTGACAATGCAGCGCGTCATAATCCATGCACGTCACCACCACCTTGCCCGGACCACTCGGCATCGCCTTCAATTCATCCAAATGAATCCCCGGCGCTGAACCAGGCACCTGTGGTCGAGCACGGCGGAAGATGGGAGACGAATCATCAGACATACGTTTCCATCACTTCGACAAACCCGCGAACAACATCACAATATCGAGCAAGAACATCGCCACAATCGACCCCTCCAAAACCACCATCAGGCGATGGTTCTGTTCCTGCTTCAACATCTCGTAAAGATCATCAAGCGTCTTCAACTTGTCATCCAATGTCCGGTTCCAGTCCGCCAGGTGAAACCGGCGCGCCACTGTCTCATAAATCCTGGCCAGATGCCAGTCGCCAAAAAACTTGGTGATGTTTGACAGCTCGTCACTAAACCTCGCCAGATCAATCCGCACCTCGCGCAAATGTGGCAGCAACCCTTTCTTCCTGAAAAACTTGGCCGGCTTCAACAGATCCGCATACGATCTTTCCAATGCCCCATCCAGCAACCGGTCATACGCGATCAACTCCTCAAGCTGAAAGTTCGCCACCTCCAGCACATACAACGTCTCCTCAAAATCCGCCGCCCTGTCCACCACCAGCGCCGCATCCCAGTCCGCTACCAGAAGATCGCTGTCATAATAGGAAAGATGCTGGCTGGTCGACTCCATCGATTCCTGCTGTGAGAGCCTCGCGCTCTCCGGCTCCAGGGTCACCAATGCGGCAATCGTTCTCCGATGCTCCTGCAACCACGTCTCCCCCTTAAACGGCGCGTCCCCCTCCCTGACCTTCGGCGTCTCCACACAAAACACCGTGTAATCCTCCCCTTCCTGCAACTTCGCCACCGGCCGCACGGAAATCGGCGCCAGTTCCACCCTCAGCTTCTCCGCCAGTTCCTTCGCCTGATCATGCAGCACCCCTTTCGCCAGCATCGAATGATGCAGCCCCACCAACTCCTCCAGCCCCGCCACCTCAAATGGAAACCGTAGCGTGATGCTCACCGCACCAATCGGCAAAACCTTCACCGTTCGCTGACACTCCGCCAGCCCTTCCCCCAGCGGGATCATTACTGGATCCAGCCGCGCAATTCTCGGCACATACAAAAGTTGCTGTCTTGGGCTCCGCTTAGAAGGTCCAATCTGATGGGGCACCAAAGGTTTGCCCAGCAACACATTCAGCTCCGGCCTGCGCAACTCATAAGCCATGTCACAGGCGTAAAAATAGACAATCTCACCTTTGAGCGAGGGGACAACGGATTCAGATATGGACACCCTCAGCATTGGCCGCAAAACCGCCTCCAGTCAGGTGACAAAAAGTTCACCAGCCCCCGCGTTAATTTCCATCGCGCCGTTCATGCCCTGCTGTATCTCACCGCTTTGTTCTCTGCCAGGAGGCAGGTATCTGTAAAATCATCACGTCATTTATCATCCATCATGTTCTGGCGCATTTCCCGGTCCCTCGAGCGATACATTCGTAACATCCTCCCTCAACAAATCGCCCCAGACCGCATCCTCGAATTTGGCCCCGGCCGCAGCACCCGCGTGTTTGCCGAAACCTTCCCTCAAGCCCTGATCACCTCTCTTGAGCATCAGGAGCCTTACTACCTCAAGCACAAACTCAAGCTCCAGGATCTTCCGCAAGTGACCCTCTATCATTGCCCCCTCGATCACAACTCAAACTCATTCTATTCCACTGGTCTTTGGAGCCACTCTTCCTACGACCTCATCCTGGTCGACGGACCACCCAAAAACACCAAACCCAAAGTGCGCGGTGGTGCCTCCTGCATCTTTAACAATCTCACCCCCGGCGGTCTAATTATCCTCGACGACAGCAACCGCCCTGATGAAAAATCCATCATCCAGCAATGGATCCCCGACTTTGATCTGACAGAGATTTTCAACGGCTCGAGCTTCACCGTTCTCCAAAAAAGTCCCTCCGTCTCTACCGCCCGCACCCGGGCTCAAGCCGAAGCCGAAGCCGAACCAGCCTACATGCTCGGTGCCGCCTGACCGCGACGTTCCGGCGCTCAGTCCATGGAGTGCCGAAGTGTCGTCGGCAATCATTGCTCTCTCCCCATCGGATCACCGACGTATCGTCGGTCATGAACAAATGGGACCTCACGCCCCCACAAACACCCAACTCCGCAGCGCCTCGCCCGCCACGGCCTCATTCGAAACGCCATAATCCCCTGGCAGCGCCAGCATCGCCCGCTCCCCTGACGCCGTGACCACACACAATTTTACCGGCACCTCACCGGGATTTTCCTTCAACAACCGCTCAATCGTCTCCAAATCCCCCACCCCGTGCTTCGCCGCATCGAGCAGCAACACCACCGGTTTGTAAAACTTCCTCACCCCGCCCTTTGCCCTTCCAAAGCCATTGCCTCCAGCCCCCTCCACCTTCGACTTGCCCGGCTTCAATGGCTTCACATCCTGCGCCGTTAACCGCACCATCTCCGTCCGATCATCACGCTCCGACCTCGCCCGCACCCCAATCGTCGCCCCGTCCACCACAAATTCCCGACACTTTTCATACGCCTCATTCCACATCACCACCTCGGCCGTGCCGGTAAAATCCTCCATCACAAACGTCGCAAAAGCCCGGTTGTCCTTCTTGGTAAACTTGATCTCCAGCTTCTGGATGAAACCGGCACAATGCACCGTCACTTTCTCCTCCTTCTGATCCTGCAAATCCGCCAGCGCCGTCACCTTCTTGCTCTCAAACACATGCCGGAAGTTGTCCAACGGATGCCCAGAGACATAGAAACCCAACAACTCCTTTTCAAACGCCATCACCTCTTCTTTGCTCCACGCCTTGACCGTGCTCTGATGCGATACCGGTGCCTTCGTCGTCACCATCTCATCATCCCCAAACAAACTCATCACCCCCGACTTTTTCTCCTTCTGCCGGCTCGCCGCCATCTGCAACACGCCGTCAATCCGATCAAATATCGCCGCGCGATGCTCGCCTGAGAAATCAAGCGCTCCCACTTTAATGAGAGCCTCCATCAACCGCTTGTTCAACTGCCGCGAATCCACCCGCGAAGCAAAATCCTCCACGTCCTTGAACGGTCCATGCAACTCCCGTTCCACAATCGCCGACGTCATCGCCGCCTCGCCCACATTCTTCACCGCCGACAATCCATAACGAATCGCATTCGGCTCCTCACTTCCCTCCACACACTCCGGTGCAAACTTCAAGGCACTCTTGTTCACGTCCGGCGGCAAAATCTGAATCCCCATCCGCTGACACTCACTGACAAACCCCGCAATCTTATCCGTGCTGTTGACCTCATACGACAACACCGCCGCCATGAACTCGACCGGATAGTTCGCTTTGAGATAAGCCGTCCGATAAGTCACAATCCCATAAGCCGCCGAGTGCGACTTGTTAAATCCATAACCCGCAAACTTCTCCAACAAGTCGAAGATATCATTCGCCTTCTTGGTCGGAATCTGATTGGTCTCCTCACACCCCTTCACAAACAACTCCCGCTGTTTGATCATCTCCTCCAGCTTCTTCTTACCCATCGCACGACGCAACAAATCCGCCGCCCCCAGCGTGAATCCCGCCAGCAAGTTGGCCGCCTTCTGCACCTGTTCCTGATAAATCAGAATCCCGTAAGTTTCCTTGCTGACATCCTCCAGCAACGGATGCAGATACTCCACCTTCTCCGTCCCCTTCTTACGCGCAATGAATGACGGAATCAGATCCATCGGGCCCGGACGATACAACGCCAGCAACGCAATGATCTCCTCAATGCGGTCCGGCTCCAGTTGCCGACACGTGTTCGACATCCCGCCAGATTCCATTTGGAACACCGCGATCGTCTCGCCCTTCTTCAGAAGCTCATAAGTCGCCGCATCATCCAGCGGCACCGCATCCAGATCAAAGCCCGGATTTCTCAACCTCACAAAATCCACCGCATCCTTGATCACCGTCAAGGTCTTCAACCCCAGGAAGTCCATCTTCAACATGCCCACATCCGTTAGCGGACCCATCGCAAACTGCGCCACCACCTCATCTTCACTTCCACGAGTTAATGGAATAAAATTGTCCAGCGGCTGATCCCCAATCACAATCCCCGCTGCATGGATCCCTGCGTTCCGTGACAACCCTTCAAGAAACGTCGCATACTGCCACAACTGCTGCGCATTCGCGTCTGTCTCCAGATACACCTTCAGCTCAGGATTCTGCTCCCGGGCTTTCGCCAGCGTCATCTTCAAATCCGCCGGAATCATCTTTGCCAAGCGATCCGCATCGCCATAACTCCACCCCAACACCCGGCCAACATCGCGCACCACACTCTTCGCGCCCATCGTTCCAAAGGTGATGATGTGGCTCACCGACCGCTCGCCATAATGCTGCCGCACATACTCAATCACCTCCGGCCTGCGTGTCTGGCAAAAGTCAATGTCCACATCCGGTGGCGACACCCGCTCAGGGTTCAAGAACCGTTCAAAGATCAACCCAAAACGGATCGGACAAAGATCCGTGATCCCCAACGCATAAGCCACCAGCGATCCCGCCGCCGAACCACGTCCCGGCCCCACTGGAATGCCATGATCCCGAGCCCACTTGATAAAATCCCAAACGATCAAGAAATACGACGTGAAGTTCATCTGGTTGATGACCCCCAGCTCATACTCCAATCGCTCCGTCAGCAACGCATCCTCATGCGCCCGCTCCTTGCCATACCGCTGCTCCATCCCGGCGATGCACATCTTCCGCAAATACTCCCCACGCTCCGATCCATCCGGCGGAGTGAACTGCGGATACTTCTCAATGCTCGCCGCATCCAGCTTCATCGTCACATTGCACTTCTCCGCAATCTCCAAAGTCGCATCACACGCCTCTGGAAACTCCGCAAACAACTGCCGCATCTGCTCCGCCGTCTTGAAATACACCTCCTCTGAATAGTGCAGCCGCTTCTCGTCATGCACGTTCGCGCCCGTGCCGATGCAGATCATCACATCATGCGCCTCATGATCCGCCTTGTTCAAAAAATGCACATCATTCGCCGCCACCAGCTTCAGCCCAAACTCCTTCGAAAACCTCGCCAGCGTCTCCATGATGCGCCGTTGCTGATCCATCCCATGGTTGTGGATCTCCAGATAAAAATTCTCGCGCCCAAAAATGTCGATGAACTCCTCGACGCTCTTGCGTGCCTCGTCCTCCCGATCCGACAAAATGAACTCATTGATCTCCCCCACCAAACACCCGCTCAAACAAATCAACCCCTTCGCATGCTCCCTCAGCGCGTCCTTGTCCACCCTCGGCTTCGAATACATCCCATCCAGGTGCGCCTTCGTCACCAGCTTCACCAAATTCGCATACCCCTCGTTCGTCGCCGCCAGCAACGTCAGATGCGAACTGCGCTTGCGCCCCGCCACATCCTTCTTGTCGGCCATCGATCCCGGCGCCAGATAAGCCTCACAGCCAATGATCGGCTTCACCCCCGCCTTGTGCGCTGCCTGATAGAACTCAATGGCCCCGAACAGGTTGCCATGATCCGTCATTGCCACCGCCGGCATCCCCAACTGCTTCACCCGCGCCATCAAATCCGGAATCCTCACCGCCCCATCGAGCATCGAGTATTCCGTATGTAAATGAAGGTGAACGAACGAATCTGCCATCGTCCAACTCACATAAAACAGCTATTCCCCCCGCGCAACCCTCACCCCCGAAAAGGATTTCTGACAGCCCGCTCGAAGAACCCGCGATCATTCATCTCGTCTCGAGAAAACCGCCCTCCAGAATCGACCTAATCCACTTTCTTCATCAGATCCGCCGTCCTCTGATTCTGCTCCTTTGGTTCTGACAACCCCGCCAGCCATTCACGGAACATCTGATTGAGCGTCATCCTGCGTTCGCGAGCAACAGCCCGCCCCTGCTCGATCAAAGACTCCTCGACTCTGAAGGTGATCTTTTTCATTTCACCCCAGGATGATGCACACAAGAACACTGTCAATTAGATTAAAACTCTGACCTACGTCCCCATCAACCGGTCCCCGAAGTCCCCAATCCCCGGCAAAATATACTTCTGCTCATTCAAACACCGATCCAGCACCGCCGTATAAATCATCACCCTCGGCTCCTTCTCTTCAATCATCGCCACCCCTTCCGGTGCCGCAATGATGCTCAACACCCGCAGATCCCGGGCCCCCACCGCCCGCGCCTCACCAATCGCATGCAATAAACTTCCTCCAGTCGCCAGCATCGGATCAACAATGATCACCGTTTGATCCGTGATCTCCGGAATGTTCGAATAATAACACCTCGGCAGCGCCGTCACATGATCCCGCTCCACTCCCAGATGACCAACCTGCGCCTCCGGCATCAACTCCAAAATCGGTGGCACCATCCCCAGTCCCGCCCGCAATACCGGAATAATCACCACCCCACTTCCCAACACCGCTCCCTCGCAATCCTCCAGCGGAGTCTGCACCTCACAAGACCTAAGCATCAGATCCCGCGTCGCCTCCAAAAACAGCACCGCCGTCAGCCGATTGCAAAGACTTCGAAACCGCGCCGTCTCCGTTTTCACATCACGAAGTTCCGCCACCCAAACCTGGGCCAGCGAATGTTGGAGGATTTGCAGTGGCATCACCATCATTCAAGCAAACCCAATGCCACCACACAAGCCCACAAGCCAGCGGACCGCGAAGTTGCACTTCGCCCCAGACCCGCTCCCGAAATTTTTGACTTCCGACTTCCGACTTATTTCAACGTCGCCAGATACGCCACCAAATCCCGGATCTCCTGTTTCGTCAGCAACGCGAACATCGGTGGCATCGAGGAAATCGCCGGTGTGCGCGATGCGATGTCCGCCAACTGCACCTTCACCTCTTTCCCTTCCCCATCCAAAATCGTCACCGACTGCGCATCCTCCGCCTTCAAAATCCCTGCCAGCGACGAACCATCCTTCAACGTCACCGACGCGATCCCATAACCAGGAGCAATGACCGCGCTCGGATTGATCACGCTTTCCAGCAACTTCTCCTTCGGCAAGCGGCCCGCAATCTTGCTCAATTCTGGCCCTGCCAATCCACCGCCACCACTCACCTTGTGACAGCGCATGCACTGAGCCGCCGTGTGATTCGCAAACAAATCCTTTCCACGCACCGGGTCCCCCCCATCCAGACTCACATCAAAAGCCGCAAACATGTTGTCCGCCGGCAATCTCGCCTGCCACGCCGTCAGCTTCTCCTTCGCTGCCGGAACCGTCTCCGCTGCCGTCAGCACATCCAGCTTCAACGTTGAAGGCAACCTGCCCGCCAGCAACTCGTCCATCAGCCCCACCACCGCCATCTGCGCTCGGTCGTCCTTCATCGCCGCCAATGCCGCAACCGCCTGCTGCTGCTGCGCCGTCTTGCCCGACTTCACCACCTCACCCAACACCTTCACGGCTTTGTCCGCATCCGTCTCCGCAAGAAGAATGGCCGCCGCAATGCGCAGCTCCGCAGGTGACCCCGCCGCCGCCGATATCTCCAACCCTTCGCCCAGCGCCGCATCCTTCTCCTGCGCCAACAGCCGCAACGCCTCCGAACGTGTCGAAGCATCACGCTTCCCATCCTTCAGCAAACTCACCAGCAAACTCCCCGGCAACTTGGCTCGCAAAGCCAACGCCGCCCGCAATGCCTCGTCCGCCACCTTGCCCGTTGTTCCCAACAGCTCCAACAAATGTGGACTCAATGCTGCCAGCGCCGGTGCCACATCGCGTTTTTCCAAAGGCCGATGAAATCCCACCACCCGCTCAAAAGGCGAAGGTTCCGCCCAATGCGCCAGCAAAAACAACGCCTCCCGACGAGACGCCTCAGGAGCCTTCGCATTCGATGCCCATTCCGACAACACCTTGGCATCGCCTACCCGCATCGCCGCATTCACCGCCCGCAAAGTCAACGCCTGTCCGGCCCCGACCGTTTTCTCATTTGCAAGCACAGCAGCCAAAGCAGGCAATGCCTCCACCACATTCGCATCATAAATTGCCCGCGCCGTTTCCGTCACCACCAAATCATCCTCATCCGCCAAAAATTCACGTAACTCCGGTGCCAGCAAACGCCTCAACGCCAGCACTGCGCCCATCCTCACCGACCGGTTCTCATGCTTGCTCAGCCCCGCCAAAGCCGCCCTATCACCTACCCCCGACAACAGCATGCTCATCGCGTGGCGCAACACCACATCCTTGTCCGCATTCTTCGCCCAAACCGCCACCGCCACCTCCTGCGCCTTTCTCTTCAGAACCGCATCCTTGGAATCCGCCAACTGCTTGCCCAGCGCAATTCCCAACTCTGCAAACACCGCCGCTTCCTGCTCCAGCTCAAACCTCGCCAACAACGCTCCAGCGATCGGCTCCCCCTTCAAGTCTCCCAACGTCTTCGCCACCTGCGTCCGCAAATTCACGTCCGCGTCATCCAACATCGGCACCAAAACCTCCACCACTTCCGTCACCTGATGCCGCAACGAACCCAACCCCCACACCCCGTGCAAACGCGCCGGAACCGTCACGCCCTCCTTCGCCTGCTTCACAAAAACCGCCAGCACTTCATCCCCACCCTTCTCCGCCAACGCATACTGCACCCGCAAACGCACCCGCATGTCCGCATGATTCAAAAGCCCCGCCAGATCCACCACATCCCGTTTCGCAAACCCCTCCTCAAAAATTTCCTTTACCTCCAACACCTTCGCGTCCTTCACCAACTTCTCATCCGCCACCGCAAAAATGTAACCCTCATTCTTGCCCGTCCATCCATCGATAAAATCACTCACATAAAACCGGCCATCCGGCGCAAAATCACAATCCGTCGCCAGCACGTTCCACACGAACTTGTCGATCTTCTTCATCGCAAACCCCGCCCCATTCCGCTCCACACTAAAATTCCACACCCCACTGTTCGCCGCCGCCCCTTTAAAATCACAAATAAAGAACGAATCCGCATACTTCTCATCCCCAATCGCTGTCACCCCGGGATAATAAACCAGCCCACTCGGACCATCCGTGATGTGCGCCACCGGCGGCAAAATCCACGCGGCCTGCTCCGGGGTCTGCAAATGCCACAGGCCCTCCGCGTCCCATGGACCCCGACCATACTTCCCGCCTTCCGTAATCGCTGGGGTTCCATACTGATACGTCATGCACCAACCCGTATCGCCCCCCTCCACCACATGCACCAGCCTCGCCCGGTCACCCGAGTCCCCATTGTTATCCACCGTGAACAAATTTCCCAACGCATCAAACGCCAGCTCCTGCGGATTCCTCAAACCCTTCGCAAACACCTCAAGCCCGGTCCCATCCGGCCAGCAACGGAACACCGCCCCACGTCCATCATCCATCGGATCCCGCAACCGCGATCCATCCGGCATCGGGATGTTGTAACCCCGGTCCGCCATGCTGAAATACAACCGTCCATCCGGACCCCACACCAGCCCATGCAAATCATGACCGCGAAACGCGTCGCGCACACCGAACCCCGTGAACACCTTGTCCTTCACCTCCGCCTTTCCATCCCCGTCCTTGTCACTCAGCTTCCAGACATGAGGAATGCAAGTGAACCACACCTCCCCATCTTTAACGATCAATCCCGCCGCCGTTCCATCCAGCACTTCGTTAAACGGGCCTGCAAAATCCGTGGTCAAATCCGCCACCCCGTCGCCATTGCTGTCCGCAATCATCCGCACCATCTCCCCCGCCCCCGTGAAGGTCGTCAATGGCGTCCGATGCTGCCACTTCTCATATTTTTTGACCCGATCCTCCACCGACTGCGCCTTCACATCGTCCTCCAGCCAATAAGCATGCGCCCGGTTGTCCGGCACTCCCACGCCCTGACGATGCGTCTCCGCCAAAAACATCCGCCCCTTCTCATCAAACGCAAAAGCCACCGGATTCGCCAGCATTGCCGCCCCCGCCCAAACCTCCGCCTTCAGCTCCGGCGGCACCGTGATGTTGTTCTGCTTCGACTTCGTCACCGCTCCCCCACCGTCTCCCAACTCTGCCCCCATGAGCATCGAAACCGTCAACAAAACCGTCAAATGGGTGATCCTGGATAAAAACATAATCAGAAGAGCGACGAACCAAGCAGGAATACGCCTCCCACGCAACCTCGGTCCACGCAAAATTGACAGGTAATACCCCTCATGGTATTACTTTGCCATGAAGGTCACCGTCAAAGGCCAGATCACCATCCCTCTCGCCATTCGCGAACACTACGGATTCTATCCCGGCGCCGAAGTCAAAATTGTCACCCGCAACGGACAGGCCGTCATTGAAAAATGCGACTACAATGATCAGTCCGATCAAATCAATGCCTGGCTCGACCGCTTTGCAGGATCTGCTACCAACAAAAGCATGACCACGGATGAAATCATGGCCATGACCCGCGGCGAGGACTGAAATGATCCTCGTTGACACCAATGTTCTCCTCGATCTGGCCAACCTCGACCCAAACTGGGCACCTTGGTCACGTTCGGCCCTTGGCAATGCTCTTCACAAAGGCTCCGTCGGTATCAACATCATCATCTACACCGAGCTCCTGCCGTCTTATCGCGACCCTGAAGAACTTGACCGAGCACTCTCGCACATTCAAATCAAACGCCTCCCCCTCCCCTACTCCGCCGCCTTCCCCGCCTCGCGAGCCTTCCTGGCCTACCGCAAATCCGGCGGCAAGCGCAACGCCCCGCTGCCCGACTTCTTCATCGGAGCCCACGCCGAAGCCGAAGGCCACACCATCCTCACCCGCGATCCCGCCCGCTACCGCCAATACTTCCCCACCGTCAATCTCATCTGCCCTTGAGTGACACAGGCTTGCAGCCTGTGGGTTCGACGGGCATTCTGCCCGTCCGTCGTTTCCATCGTCCTTGAACTCCCCCCATTTACCGCCGGAGGAGGGCTCCAGTTGGTGGTTGTGCTCCAGTTCTCATCTCCCTCGGCTCGCCCCAAGTCCAGTCGACGGCGAACAGCAGTTTGATGTCGAATAAACAAACACCCCCGATCACTCCCACCAAAGCACCACTCTGGGAGCAACAACAAAACCAGAATAGGGGGACATCCAACAGCTCTACCAAATTCACTTCAGCGAACAACCAAAAAACCTCTGAAGCGCCCCGCCGCGTCATGCTTCATTCCCCCATGGCACCATGGAACGCATTCTGCTTGCAGCCCCTCATACACAACTTCTATGCATTCAGCCGAATTGATCTGGTTTACGTCCTTCCTCGCGTTCTTCGCGTTCCTTCTTCTCTACTCGCTCGTCTCAGCACGCCGCGATACCGCTGTTCTTGAGAAAGCCAACAGCAAACTGCTCGAAGAAATCAGCACCCACCAGCAACTGGCCCTGGCCGCCAGGGATGACGTGAACGCCTGGCGCACCCTCACCGAAAAGCAGAACGAAGATATCCGCCTGCAAAACGCCACCTTCATCAGCCGACTCGACACTCTGCGCCGGCAGATCGACGATAAACAACTGGAACTCGACACCGTTAAACAAATGTGCAGCGCCCTGCCCGCTGCACAAGCCCGCGTGCTCGAACTCGAAAGAGAACTCGCCGTCTCGCGCCATCAAACCGAACAAATCCTCAAGCTGGCCCCCCAGCACGACCCCCTCCCAGCCCCCGCCATCGCCCCGACCGAACCAGCGCCCTTGCCTTCACCGACACCAACTTCTGAAGAGTTACCCTCCACACCCGAAATTCCCATCACCGTCCTGCAAGAACTGGAGCAAACCAAAATCGCCCTCGCCCAGAGCCGACGTCGGACCACCGAGCTTCAGCAAGCCCTTCTGCAAGCCAACATCAAGTCGCGCAAAAAACTCGCCAAAAAAAGCCGCTCCTAGTCGCCGCTGCGGGCATTCACCCCTGCCGCTGTCTTCGACACCCGCAGTCATCCAGACCCCTGCGAAGTCCCTCAGTCGCAGGACACAGACAGACACCATTTCGGTAAAAGTCGCACACACGAAGACATCCGTGTTTGTCGGTGTGCATTTGTGGAGGATCGGACTCCCTTCCCAAATCCCTCCCCCCATTCGTGTAAATTCGTGTCCATTCGTGGTTGAATCCCTCCCCACACTTGCAATGCCCCCCACCCCCAGTCACAATCTCGCCACGCACCCAATTTCCCATGCCTAAATCCAAGCCTACTTCCGTCAAGTCCTTCAAAAAACTCCTCGTCGCCAACCGCTCGGAGATCGCCATCCGCATCATGCGCGCCGCCACCGAACTCGGCATCCGCACCGTCGCCATCTACGCCAAAGAAGACCGCTTCTGCCCCCACCGCTTCAAAGCTGATGAAGCCTACGAACTCAATCCCGACAAAGGCCCCGTCGGCGCCTACCTCGACATCGAAGGCATCGTCACCCTCGCCAAAGAAAAAGGCGTCGACGCCATCCACCCCGGCTACGGATTCCTCTCCGAAAACCCCCAGTTCGCCAAAGCCTGCGCCGCCGCCGGCATCACCTTCATCGGACCCGACGCCGACATCCTCGACATGATGGGCGACAAAACCGCCGCCCGTAACATCGCCCGCAAACTCGAAGTTCCCATCCTCGAAGGCACCGACGAACCCGTCTCCAACCGCAAAGCCGCCATCGCCATCGCCAAAAAAATCGGCTTCCCCCTCATCATCAAAGCCGCCTTCGGTGGCGGCGGTCGCGGCATGCGCGTCGTGCGCGAACCCCAGGACCTCGAAAAACTCCTCGACGAAGCGCAAACTGAAGCCGAACGCGCCTTCGGCAACGGCGCCGTCTTCCTCGAAAAATTCGTCGGAAAGGCCAAACACATCGAAGTCCAAATCCTCGCCGACAAACACGGCAACGTCCTCCACCTCCACGAACGCGACTGCTCCGTCCAGCGCCGTCACCAAAAAGTCATCGAACAAGCCCCCAGCTACGGCCTCGACCAATCCGTCGTCGACGGACTCTGCGACGCCGCCATTAAACTCGCCAAGGAAGTCAACTACACCCACGCCGGCACCGTCGAATTCCTCGTCGACCACGAAACCGGCGAATGGTTCTTCATCGAGATGAACCCCCGCATCCAGGTCGAACACACCGTCACCGAAGAAGTCACCGGCATCGACATCGTTCGCTCCCAAATCCTCATCGCCCAGGGCCACCAACTCCACGAAGAACCCATGCGCCTCCCCGCGCAACCCGACATCGAAAAATCCGGCTACGCCATCCAGTGCCGCATCACCACCGAAGACCCCGAAAACGGCTTCACCCCCGACTTCGGCCAGATCCTCACCTACCGCAGCGCCGGCGGCTTCGGCGTCCGACTCGATGGAGCCCTCGGCGCCACCAACGCCATCATCACTCCCTACTACGACTCCATGCTGGTGAAGCTCACCGTCTACGGCCGCACCTACCAGCAGGCCCTTGACCGCATGGACCGCTCCCTGCGCGAATTCCGCATCCGCGGCGTCAAAACCAACATCCCGTTCCTCATGAACGTGATCCATCACGCCGACTTCAAAACCGGTAACGCCACCACCCGCTTCATCGACAACAACCCCGAACTCCTCCAGTTCACCGCCCGCAAAGACCGCGCCACGAAGCTCCTCAACTACCTTGCCGACACCAAAGTCAACGGCAACCCCTACGCCAAAGGCTACAAACCCGGCAAAGTCTTCCCCGCCCCTCCCATCCCCAACTGGGACCACCGCAACGACATCACCCCCGGCACCAAACAACTCCTCGAAAAACTCGGACCCGAAAAATTCTGCTCCGACTGGGTCGCCAAACAAAAGCGCCTGCTCCTCACCGACACCACCATGCGCGACGCCCACCAGTCGCTCCTCGCAACCCGCATGCGCAGCTTCGACATGCTCGCCATCGCCGGAGCCGTCGCCCATCGCACCCCCAACCTCTTCTCCCTTGAAATGTGGGGCGGCGCCACCTTCGATGTCTCCATGCGCTTCCTCCGCGAAGACCCATGGGAACGCCTCCGCAACATCCGCGCCCAGGTCCCCAACATCCTTTTACAAATGCTCTTCCGCGGCTCCAACGCCGTCGGTTACACCAACTACCCCGACAACATCGTCAAAGGTTTCATCAAACACGCCGCCGCCAACGGCATGGACATCTTCCGCATCTTCGACAGCCTCAACTACCTGCCCAACCTCCAGGTCGCCATGACCGCCGTGCGCGAGGAAACCAACTCCATCTGTGAAGGCACCCTCTGTTACACCGGCGACATCCTCGATCCCAAACGCGACAAATACGACCTCCAATACTACGTCCGCCTCGCCAAGGAACTCCAGCAAATGGGAGCCCACCTCCTCTGCATCAAAGACATGGCCGGCCTCGTCCGACCCCATGCCGCCAAAAAACTCGTCAAAACCCTCAAAGAAGAAACCGGCCTCCCCGTCCACTTCCACACCCACGACACCAGCGGCCTCAACGCCTCCACCCTCCTGAACGCCTCCGAAGCCGGAGTCGACATCATCGACGCCGCCCTCTCCAGCCTCAGCGGCGGCACCTCCCAGCCCAACCTCAACTCCATCGTCGCCGCCCTCCAGCACACCCCCCGCGACACCGGCATCGACCTCGACACCCTCCAGGAATTCTCCGACTACTGGGCCGCCGTCCGTCAATACTACAAACCCTTCGACACCGCCGAACCCTACGGCACCGCCGAAGTCTACCTCCACGAAATGCCCGGCGGCCAATACACCAACCTCAAAGAACAAGCCTCCGGCATGGGCCTCGGCCACCGCTGGCCCGAAATCGCCCACGCCTACGCCGAGGTCAACCAGCTCTGCGGCGACATCGTCAAAGTCACCCCCTCCAGCAAAGTCGTCGGCGACCTCGCCATCGAATGCGTCGCCCGCGGCGTCAAACCCGCCGACATCTTCAACCTCACCGGCGCCAAATGGAGCAAAGACGTCACCAGCATGTTTCAGGGCTGGCTCGGCGAACCCTTCTACGGCATGGAAAAAGCAAAAGCCGCCGACTCCAAAAAGAAATGGTCCAAACTCGCCGACGCCATTGTCGGCAAAGAAGGCGAACGCATCAAAGGCCGCCCCGGCAAACACGCCGCCAAGATCGACCTCAACGAAGTCCGCGCCGAACTCACCACCAAACTCGGCACCGACCCCACCGAAGACGACCTCTGGAGCTACCTCATGTATCCCGACGTCTTCCTAAAGTTCGCCACCTTCCGCGCCGAATACGGCGACGTCAGCGTCCTCCCCACCCCTGCCTATTATTACGGCATGCTTCAGGACGAGGAAATCCACGTCAATCTCGAAGAAGGCAAAACCCTCTTCGTCACCCTCCTCAACCTCACCGAAGCCGACAAAAACGGTCAACGCACCGCCATCTTCGAACTCAACGGCTACCCCCGCCACACCACCGTCACCGACAAGTTATTAGCCAAAGAAGTCATCACCAAACCCAAAGCCGACCCCAACGACAAACACCAAGTCGGTGCCCCCATGCCCGGCATGGTCGCCAGCATCGCCGTCAACGTCGGTCAAAAAGTCAAAGAAGGCGAAACCCTAGTCACCTTAGAAGCCATGAAAATGTTCGCCGCCGTCTCCTCCCCCATGTCCGGCACCGTCACCGAAGTCCTCATCAAAGTCAGCGAAAACGTCGAATCCAAAGACCTCCTGATCCGCCTGGCGAAGTAGCAAGCAAAGAGTTTTTGCCCTTGCATCCCACATCACTCCTACTATTCACCCCAACACTCGATCGACTACGCCATAGAACATGATGTTGAAGTTGAAGGTGCTACAGCATTGCAATACACATTTAGTTAACAGACATCCTGCTTTTGCTCCGCCAAATTTGATATAAAGGCGTGCATTTTCTGCGAAATTCTTTGAATTCATCTAATTGCACGATAACTTCTCTTCGTTTCGGACGAGCAAAATACTAGATGTCTGACCATGACCTTTGAACGACCCAAACTTTGCACTAATTGGTCTTACCTTTTGGTCTTGGCTGCCACGCTCTGCGGAGCGTCTCACCCTGTCCTCGGAGCTATCGTCGTTTCTGAATCATTCTCTGGCTACACTCCTGGCCTTGTCTATAATCAGCCCGCTCAGGGCACCAACATCACAGGCACTTGGGGTGGATCATTTAATCCTTCGGTAACATTCGTTTCATCGAGCCTTTCCTTCGGATCGATGCAAACAAGTGGAGGAGCCCTACAGATCACTGCGACCGCGAGCGTGTCTCCCGTTTCCAATCAAGCTGGCTTCAACGTTGGTCCAGGAGCTGGTAATGTGACCGGGGACCTCTGGGCAAGTTTTCTCTACCGACCGGAGACAACCGACTCCGATTTGTTGATGCACAGTTCCTCGATCGGAACCTTGCAAGTTGGTCCTAATAATACGCATTTAAGTTTGAGTGCTCAGCTTGGAACTAGTTCTTACTATGATCTTGTTCCCGGTCAAACCTATCTGATACTGATGCATTATACCAACGTCGGCATGGCTAATGCGTCTCATGGTTCCCTGATGGTGCTCACGGTGGAACAATACGAGAACTGGAAAGCATCTGGAGGCACTGAATCAGCACTTAATGCCCGCCTAGTGTCGCAATTAGATTCTGGAATATTTGGCAGAAGTGAATCAGATTCCACAGGCCCGATCACTTTTGGCAGCGGTTCATGGGCGAGCTTTGCGACCGATGCTACTTTTTTCAATACGAGCACCATGACATTTGATGAAATGCGGTTTGCCACATCACTAGAAGAAGCCGCACAAGTTCCTGAGCTATTTGTATCGAGTTATCTGATTCTCGGCGGCTTGGTAATTTTTGTTGCCAAACGTAGGCGCTCTATTTGAACAGCAGCTAGCTGTGTCAACGAGTTCTATGTGTCCGTCTATTTATTGTGGACTTCCGAAATAGCGGGCCGCTTGGAAGTGATATCGAAATACGAGGCATGATCAGACACATAAAGCAACGCTAGCAATCGAACATTCTCTCGCTCAGTCTGTGCCTCACGGAGAGCTTCCGTTTGCACATGCCAGGCATCCCCACGTTCCTGAATGCGCCTGATTCTCTGCTCATGAGTAAGCGGTGGTGCATCACCATCTAGGATCCGACGGACATCCACCAGATAGTCCGCATCCTGAGGCGCCCCCACTTCCAAGAGCGCTTCAATAAAAAGCTCCAATGGCATGTCTTCATTGGATCCATCTACCAAGTCACCCTGCTCGCCCAACCAACGGATCGCAGCGTATTCGTCTGCCACCCTGGCTATCCGCTCATGATGATTGACGTTGGCAAGCCCCAGATGTTGCACTTTACCTTGGATCGGGCAGACCACGCCAGGCAAGCCACGCTTGCACTGCATATTCAGAAAGCCCCTCCTCCTTTGAATTGACCAATATCCACAGCAGGCGCCTTCCTTCCGTTTCACAATGAGAGAGCATCGCAGCTGCTAGCTCCAATTGAGCCATTTTCTCGCTGTAAGAGAGTGCCGCTAAATCGTTGAGATTTAACCAGGACTCCAACATTTTTCGTGGCAGAACGATTCCGTGTCCATTCAACGCACGCATGATGGCAGTGAACAACCTATTTTCCTTTGCCAAGCAGTCAGGAGCCTTGAGGAGTTTCACTGCCCATTCACGATCCATCTGCAAAAGTAGTTCAGGGATGGAATCTGATCCTCCGGGAGGATTCGTTTCATTTCGCTGGTCGAGATACGGAGATAACAATTGAAACGCCCTGACCTTGTAGTGATCCTGCGCCACCCCGCTAACGATAGCTTCCTTCACGCCAAAAACTACAGTGCTAAATCGAACCCCTGAATCTTTCAAACAAGCTTCCATAAAAGGGATCGCACCGTCTTGTCCGGTGGCAATGACCTTCAATCGAATATTATCCCCCGTCATCCACTCGGAACCAAGTTTGTCATGCAATGCTAGCAGCGTCGGCAAACGCTCCGTCACCGGAAGTTCCATCGCCGACTTCAACTGAACATCACCGCGTTCCAGTTTCCTGTTGAGGCGAAAACGCCACCACTCTTTGAGGACAAGTGTTCGTCCGTGGAGTTTGCCCGTAGGCAGATAATTCCAAGCAAGCCAACAACCAACTATAAATGAAGCTGCAAGGCAGGGATAAAAAATCAATGGCGACATTCTGCTTCCATTGACACGCCCACCATCCTCAGAGTCAACGCCAAATATGTTCCTCCGGGTGGGTCATTTGACAGCAACATTTTTACTTCAATGGACGAACATATCATTCTCTTCCCCATCCTCATGTGGAGCATTGGACGCTGGGCCTTCGCCGAATTCATGGTTCTGCAACCCGCCCCATAAACAGCACCAGCCCGCTTAGCCGGTGCCGCACCACAAATACGAACGGATGATCCGCATTGAAGATCATTGGTCGCGTTTGGTCCCGCTGTTCTTCCCCATCGCCCGGACCAAACGGAGCAGCCGGAACCGCCGTCGCTGCACTTGCCTCCGCCCCAACCTCGTTTACCTCCACCGTCGCCTCGTGCCACTCGTCACCAAGGAAAGGCGGCGGCTCAGGCGAGATGCCCTGCAACTCCGCACGATCCTGCTCAAACACTCGTTTGATCCCCAATCGGCCAACACTTTCCCGATACGAACCTACCATCGAAAACGAAAACCGCGGAATCCTCACCAAAACCTTCCGCGTTCTTGCTGTTGAGTGAACTTCCTTCAGCAAATCCGTCGACAACCCCACCTCCAAACCCGCCAGACCTCCTCGCACTCGCGGCAGCAAAAACGTCATCGCGAACCCCTCCATTCCCTCATCGAACGGCAACTCCACCGCCTGCCACCGGTCATTCATAAACCCACGAAGATCGCTTTCCTGCTGCATCATCATCACCGGTTTTGAAACCCCCGGTGACAGCGTCTGAAACATCCCCTGCTTCGACTCCCTCGGATCAAACGCCAGTCCCCAATTCCCCTTCAAATACAGCGTGCTCGCCGCCACCATCCTCGTCTCCTTGGTAACCGCCCCCTCGCCCAGAAAGCTCGGAATCCGCTGCCGTGTATCCCTCGCCACCAACCCGTTGATCTCCCTGATCGCCCGCGCCGGATCCGTAAAATCCATCGCCCTTGGACTCAGTCCAAACACCTCTTCCGCCGTCTTCATGAATACCGGCCGGATCCACCGCTGCTCCGAAAGCCACAAATACTGCCCCGACTGCAACCACCTCCCCGCCCCCGCATCCATCACCAGAAAACCCCTCAACGCCCGCACCTCATCAAACCTCTCCTCCCCCTCCACCTTCCAATGCAACCCCCGCTTCAATTCTTCCAAAGTCTCCCCTGAAGCCCCCTCTTGAATCAGCATCAATAACGAGTGCAACCCCACCGGCGAACAAACCACATTCCCCTTCCCCTCCCGCAACACTCCATACAGATCCATCGCAAACGCATTCGAAGCCTCCACCGCCTTCTCTCCCTTCCCAGTCTCTTGCGTCCACAAATCTCCACCAACCATCCCAAAAACCATCGCTGCACCGAATGCTCTCAACATTCGCGCATGCTAACCAAACCCCTCCAATCAACGCAAGACTTTCACTTGATCGCCCATCGCCAACAAAAAAGCCGTGTCCTCCCGGACACGGCCCTCTAGTAAATCCCTCTCACCTACGCATTCGCCCGCAAAATCTGCGCGAGCACATACGGAAGAATCCCGCCAGCACGGTAATAATCAATCTCCACTGGCGTGTCGATGCGCACCACCACCGGCACATCAAACGACTCGCCATCCGCCTTCGTCACGCGCAGTGTCGCTTCGCTCTGAGGTTTCATCGCGGTATGCACACCCAACAAATCGAAGGTCGCGTCGTCGAGGTCCTTCACCTTGTCGTAATCTTCCTTGTTCTTGAAGTTGCAAGGCAAGACACCCATTCCAACCAGGTTGGAACGGTGGATCCGCTCAAAGGATTTGGTGATCACCGCCTTCACGCCTTGCAGGCTGGTGCCTTTGGCGGCCCAGTCACGACTGCTGCCCATCCCGTAGTCTTCACCGGCAAGGATGATGCTTGGCACCCCACGCTCCTTGTAGGCCATGGCCGCATCGTAAATGCTGGTCTTGGTCGCCTCAGGTTGTAGCAAGGTGTTGCCGCCTTCCTCTCCTCCGAGCATCAAGTTTTTGATGCGCACGTTGGCAAAGGTGCCGCGGATCATCACGCGGTCATTACCGCGACGTGAACCATAGCTGTTGAAGTCAGAAACCGGCACGCCGTTCTCAAGCAGATACTTGCCTGCAGGGCTGTCTTTCTTGATCGCACCCGCAGGTGAAATGTGATCGGTCGTCACCGAATCTCCAAAGATCCCCAACGCACGAGCGCCGTGAATTTCGTTGATCTCGGCCGGATCCATCGAGAAGTTTTCAAAGAACGGAGGCTCTTGAATGTAGGTCGATTTGCGATCCCATTCATACACGGCACCGATGCTGCCAGGAATCTCATTCCACTTCGGATTTTGCTCCGCAAAGTCGGTGTAAAGACGCTGGAAAACTTCTGGCGAAAGCGCACTCGCCATCGCGTCGCCAATCTCCTGACTCGTCGGCCAGATGTCCGCCAGCATCACTGGCTGACCTTCGGTATCCGTGCCCAGTGGTTCGGTGGAAAGATCGATATCCACCGTGCCTGCGATCGCATAAGCGACCACCAAAGGAGGCGACATCAGGAAGTTGGCCTTGATGCTCTGGTGCACGCGGGCTTCGAAGTTACGGTTGCCGGACAACACGCTGGCCGCCACCACGTCTTCGCTCTTCACCACGTTTTCAATACCGGCATCAAGCGGACCGGAGTTACCGATACAGGTCGTGCAACCATAACCCACTGTCTGGAATCCGAGCTTGTCGAGCTCCACCTGCAAATTGGTTTTGTCGAGGTAATCCGTCACCACGCGCGATCCAGGTCCAAGCGAAGTCTTCACCGCCGGCTTCACCGTCAAACCTTTCGCATTCGCCTTCTGCGCCAGCAAACCAGCCGCCAGCATCACGCTTGGGTTGCTGGTGTTGGTGCAACTGGTGATGGCCGCGATCAGCACCGATCCATGACGAATCGTGTCCTTGATCCCATCCTTGCTGTCCACCACCACTTCATAGCTGCCGTTCAACGATGGTTTACCAAAACCACCTGGCGTCGGCGCCACCAACAGTGACTCAAATTTCTGCTTCAACGCATCCACATCAATGCGGTCCTGCGGACGTTTTGGACCTGCCACGCCAGGCTTCACCGAAGACAGATCAAGCTCCACCACCTGCGTGTATTCGATCTCGTCACCTTCCTGAATCCCCCAAAGCCCCTGCGCCTTGTAATAATTCTCCACCGTCTTGCAAAGCTCTTCGCTGCGACCGGTGCCAACGAGGTAACCAATGGTCGCCTCATCAATGCCGAAGAAGCCCATCGTTGCCCCATACTCAGGCGCCATGTTCGCCAACGTCGCACGATCCGGAACGCTCAAAGCACGGGCACCAGGACCAAAAAATTCCACGAACTTGCCGACCACCTTCGTCTGACGCAGCACTTCCGTCACGCGCAGCACCAAGTCGGTCGCGGTCACGCCGGGCTGCAATTCGCCGATCAAGCGCATGCCCACCACTTCAGGCACCAGGAACGTCACCGGCTGCCCGAGCATGCCTGCTTCCGCTTCGATACCACCGACCCCCCAGCCAACCACGCCAAGACCGTTGATCATCGTGGTGTGCGAATCGGTTCCCACCAGCGAATCCGGATAAAATACCCCCTCCTTCTCCAACACCCCTTTGGCGAGATACTCAAGGTTCACCTGGTGAACAATGCCGATACCCGGAGGCACCACTTTGAACGTCTCAAACGCCTGCGTGCCCCATTTCAAAAACTGGTAACGCTCGCGGTTGCGGTAAAACTCCAGATCCAGGTTCTTCTCAAACGACATCGCCGTTCCCGCAAAATCCACCTGCACCGAGTGGTCAACCACCAGATCCACCGGCACCAGCGGCTCGATCATCTGCGGATTTTTGCCCATCTTGTCCACCGCCGAACGCATCGTCGCTAAGTCCACCAAGAGCGGCACCCCGGTGAAATCCTGCAAAACAATCCGCGCAACGGTGAAAGGGATCTCGTAGTCACCAGGCGATTTCGCATTCCAGTTCGCCAGGTTCGCCACATCGGCCACCGTCACTTTTTTGCCGTCAAGATTGCGCAACAGCGACTCCAAAACGATGCGGATGGAAATCGGCAGACGGTCAATCTTCGAGAAACCGTGATTAGCGAGTGCCGGGAGCGAGTAAAATTTACCTTCGGAGCCGGTGCCAGTAGTGAACGTGCTGAGTGTATCGATGGACATGTGAGGTGAGAGATGAGCCTTGCCAATCGTAGCGAAGGATGTGCCAACGGCAAGCATCTTCCATGCGGGAAAACAAGTAGGGGGCTCGTCCCGGGCATTTCATCCCCACTTTAGCAAAAAAACCGACCACCTCTAGGGATGGCCGGTTTCGACATGCATTCTCAAATCAATTCACTCACTCCTCATCATTCCGACCGAAAAACAGTGGTAACAGGTAGTAAAGCAAATAGCCCAACGACGTGATAAACGCCGCCACGTAAGTGAACGCCGCCGCATCCAACACCTTCTTCACCGCGCCCATCTGATCGGGCGTTGCCACATGACCCATGTTGCCAAGAATCACTTTCGCACGCGAAGAAGCGTCAAATTCCACCGGCAACGTCACCAGGTTAAACAACATGATGATGCCCCACGCGACCGCCATAATCAGCGCTCCCGTGTATGGCGAAATGATATTGGTAAAAATACCAATCAAAGGCAGCCACATCACCACCTGGTTCGCATAAGTCGTCGCCCCCACCGCCGCCATCCGCCACTGCAACGGCGCATACGCCTGCTTGTGCTGGATCGCGTGTCCGCATTCGTGAGCCGCCACTCCAAGCGCCGAGCAGGACGTGCCATAATAATTGGCCGTCGAAAGCACCAGCCGCTTGTTCATCGGATCGTAATGATCCCCCAACATCTCGTCATGTGCAAGGATCTCCACATCGTGGATGCCAGCCTGATCGAGAATCTGAGCCGCCACTTGGGCACCGGTTTCGCCCGACGCCGCCGGGATCTCGCTGTATTTGAGATAGGTCGACTTCACCCGGCTGGATGCCCACAAGGACAAAAGCATGGTGCCGCCAAATAAAAGAAGAATCAGTATCATAGTGTAGTCATTAGGGTTTCCACCCAAGGTATTAGCATGGAGTTTTTAAGTGACAGCGATTCGGGGGATTTTTTTGATTTTTTTATTTCCTTCAATCGCTGCTCTGTCTTGATACGCCGCGCATCAACCATCCGACGCGGAATCCCGCCCATCTTCGTCAACGACTCCCGAAGCTTGCCAATCGCGCGCTCGCCCACTTTGCGCACCCACTCCCGATTCCGACCCAATTGCGGTGCCATTTCACGATACGACGACGGCTCGTCATCTCCCAAACCGAATTTCAGCGACAACACCTGCAACTCGTGATCGTCCAGTTCATCCAGGCATGCATAAATTTCCTCATCCAACTCCTCGCGCGACAAACGTTCCACCGGCAGCACATCCCTCTCATCCATGAGATACATGGACTGCGCCGAATCATCCAGGTCATCGATCGAATCCACCATCGTCCGATCCTGCGAGATCGCCGCCACATCCTCCTCACCCATGCCCAGCCGTTCCGCCAGATCCTGCAAGGTCGCATCCCGGCCGAGCTCTGCCGTCAAATCCGCATGCAACCGGTCCAATTTGCGCAGCCGCTGAGACCGCCAGATCGGAATCCGCACCACTTTCGCCTGCGCCGTAATGGCACGATGGATACGCTGCCTGATCCAAACTGACGCATAGGTCTCAAACGCCACCCCATGCTTCAAATCATACAACTCCACCGCACGCAACAATCCCAAATTCCCCTCGGAGATCATGTCCGCCAGCGCCAATCCATAACCCGTATATAGAAACGCAATCCGCACCACCAACCGCAAATGCGCCAGCACCAACTGCTCCCGCGCCTCCATGTCCCCTTCGCGCGCCCTGAGCAGCAACGAATGCACTTCTTCCGCTCCCAAAACTGGAAGCTTCGCCAGATCACGCTGGTAGCGCTCAATGTCTTCACGGTGTCGAGGGAAATGGAAATGCGGGTGTTTCATCTTTTGGGCTTGTTCAATGACAGCCGAACATTTGATACGTTCGGAATCGATAAGCAGAGCTAGCCAGATGCCAATTGCACCAGTGATGCCTAAATCACATATTTGCTATATCGAAATGTGATTTCCGTTATCAACACGATCGTTCTATTCTGGAATTCTGCATGTCGCTAAAACGCACCCTCATTCTCTTTGGTCTCTTCTGGCTCATCCTCATCACGGTGTTGCACGGCACCCTCAACCTCGATTGGCGCAAAAAAATCACGGCGTTCAGCCGCGGTGAAAAGACTGCCGAAAAATACAAGATCGGGTTTCTCCCCGTCACCTGCCACCTGACTTGTCCCGTCACCGACTTCATCAACAAGGAAACCTCCGGCGAAGGCATTTATGAACCTCTCCGTTTCAGCGGCTGGCCAGAACTCAAAGAAGCCTTCCTCTCCGGCGACACCCCCGCCACCTTCATCCTCGCCCCCATGGCCATCGCCCTTCGCGAGCAGGGGGTCCCCCTCAAAATTGTCTACCTCGGCCATCGCGACGGCACCGCCCTCATGGTCCACAAAGATTCCAAAATTTTCCGCATTGAAGACCTTCGAGGCAAACGCGTCGCGGTTCCCAACCGCTACTCCAATCAACGCCTGCTCATCTTCCGCGCCCTGCGCAATGCCGGCATGACCATCAAGGACATCGAACTCATCGAAATGCCGCCACCCGACATGCCTGCGGCCCTTTACGCCAAAGCCGTCGACGCCGTCACCAGCGGCGAACCCTTCATGGGCCAAACCGAGCTCGATGGCTACGGTCGCGTCCTCTACCTCACCAAAGACATCTGGCCCAACTTCATCTCCTGTGTGCTTGCCGTGCACGAAGACATGATCAAAAACGACCGCGCCGCCGTCCAGCAACTCGTCGATGGCATCGCAAAAAGCGGCAAATGGCTCGACTCTGACATGGAAAACCGCATGGACGCCGCCCAGTTCGTCTCCAAAAACTACTACAATCAAGACCCACGCCTCCTCGAGTTCGTGCTCAGCAAACCACCGGATCGCGTCAAATACACCAACCTCTCGGTGCGCAAACCCGACTTCGAAGAAATCGTCGACCTCGGCATTGAGTCCGGCATCCTCACCGGCAAGGCCACCTTCGAAGACTACACTGACACCTCCTTCGTCCCCGACGAATCCTCCATCAAACCCCACGCCTGGGAAGGCCTCACCAATAAATAATAAACCCGCCTTTCCATCTCATGTCCGCACCTCATCCCGGCTCCGAAATCACCCGCCCCGTCATGCTGCCCGTCGCCACGCAGCAAGCCCGTGCCTGGCTTCTTCCCACTGTCACCGCCGCCATCTTCATCGGCATCTGGGACCTTAGCGTCCGCCTCTCCGGCTCCGACCTCTTCCCCACCCCCTGGCAAGTCCTGCTCGGCATCATCGAACTCGCCGAAAAAGGCCTCCTAATAAAATACATCGTCGCCTCCCTCTTCCGCGTCACGTGGGGATTCGGCCTCGCCGTCCTCGTCGGCGTCCCCCTCGGGCTCGCCCTCGGCTGGTTCAAGCCAGCCTTCCAGGCCATCAACCCGATGATTCAAATCTTCCGCCCCATCTCCCCCATCGCCTGGATTCCCGTCGCCATTCTCTGGTTCGGAGTCGACGACACCGCCCCCATCTTTCTCATCTTCCTCGCCAGCGTTTTCCCCATCACCGTCTCCGCCACCGCCGCGGTGAGAAACATGCAACTCGTCTACCTCCGCGCTGCGCAGAACTTCGGCCTCCAAGGCATGCCCCTTTTTAAACGCGTCATCCTTCCCGCAACCATGCCCCAAATCATCACCGGCATCCGCATCGCCCTCGGCATTGCCTGGCTTGTCGTCGTTGCCGCCGAAATGATCGCTGTCAATTCAGGCCTCGGCTACCTCATCATCGACGCAAGAAACGCCGGCAAACGTTATGACCTCGTCGTCGCCGGCATGGTCCTCATCGGCATCATCGGCCTCGGCCTCGACCTCCTCGTCCGCCGCCTCGAACAATTCGACGAAGTTAAATGGGGTGTCGGGCAGCGCTAAAATCTCGTCATCGTCCTCCTACTCGAACTCGTCCTCGAATTTCCACGTTTCCCCTTCCCCATGTCCGTCGGACTCCCCACCACCTCTACTTCCCCCGTCATCCAGGTCATCGACCTCTGGATGACCTTCCCCGGCAAGACCGCCGCCCAGCCCATCCACGTTCTCGAAGACGTCCACCTTCAAATCCGCGAAGGCGAATTCGTCTGCATCGTCGGCCCCAGCGGCTGCGGAAAATCCACCCTTCTCAACATCATCGGCGGTTTTCTCAAACAATCCCATGGCAGCGCCATCGTCGAAGGCAAACCCGTCAACGGACCCGACCCCGGCCGCATCTTCGTCTTCCAGGAAAACGGCGTCTTCCCCTGGCTCACCGTCGAAGACAACATCGGCTTCGGCCTCCTCAACCATCCCGAAGCCCACCGCCGCAAACAGGTTCAACACTACACCGACATGGTCGGCCTCACCGGATTCGAAAAATCTTATCCCCGCGAACTCTCAGGCGGCATGCGCCAGCGTGTCGAAATCGCCCGCGCCCTCGCCGCCGAAGCCCGCGTCCTCTACATGGACGAACCCTTTGGTGCCCTCGATTTTCTCACCCGACTCAAAATGCGCGCCGACCTCGTCCGCATCTGGCAGGAGGAACGCAAAACCATCGTCTTCGTCACCCACGACATCGAAGAAGCCGTTCAACTTGCCGACCGGGTGCTCGTTATGAGCCGCCGTCCCGCCACCGTCAAGGAAGAGATCATCGTCGACCTCCCCCGCCCCCGTGACCTCGACGACTCACGCTACCTCTCCACCCGCGACCGCATCTTCGAAGTGATGGGCATGGACATCAAAACAGGTGCCGAAACCAACGTTTAAATCATCTCCCAGGTCAGTCTTCCATGAACAACACCCACCTCGCCGTCCAGTTCTTCCTGCAAATCGCTGTCATCCTGCTTTTTTGTCGCATCGTCGGCAGCATCGCCGCCAAATTCGGCCAACCCCAAGTCGTTGCTGAAATGATCGCTGGCGTCCTTCTTGGCCCCTCCCTTTTTGGCCTCTTTTTCCCCGAAATGCAAAGTTGGATCTTCCCCTGGGACCCCACCCAAACCACCCGCGACACCCAAAGCTACCTCTTCCCTGCCTCCCAACTTGGACTCGCCCTTTACATGTTCATCGTCGGCATGGAATTCAGGGTCGATATCGTCCAAAAACACCTCAAAACCTCCATCGCCGTCTCGCTCGCCGGTATGGCCGCCCCCTTTGCCCTCGGGGCGGGACTCGCTTGGATCTTCTTCCACCACACCAACCTCTTTCCGCCGCGCACTTCGTTGCTCGAAGCCGCCCTTTTCCTCGGCGCCTCCATGTGCATCACCGCCTTTCCCATGCTCGCCCGCATCATCCACTTCAAAGGACTTTCCGGCACCAGCATGGGCACCGTCGCCCTCGGAGCCGGTGCGCTTGACGACGCCACCGCCTGGTGCCTGCTCGCCCTCGTTCTTGCCAGCTTCGACAGCAACTGGACCCACGCCCTAGTCAATATCGGTGGCGGCGCAGGCTACGTCTTCGTCACCCTCACCCTCATCCGACCCCGCCTCGCCAAAGCTCAAAATTGGCTCATCAAAGAGAAACAACTCACCGAAGCCGGACTCGTCATCGGCCTCGCCATGATGGCCCTCGGAGCCTGGTTCACCGACCTCATTGGCCTGCACGCTGTCTTCGGAGCTTTCGTCATGGGAGCCGCCATGCCCCGTGGCATCATGGTCGAGGGCCTGATCGCCCGCCTCCAACCCCTCACCGTCGCCCTGCTGCTGCCCCTCTTCTTCACGTTCTCCGGACTCAACACCAAAATCGGCCTACTCAACTCCTGGTATCTCTGGGGCATGTGCGCTGCCGTCCTCATCGCTGCCATCCTCGGCAAAGGCGTCGCCTGCTGGGGAGCCGCCCGCGCCTCCGGCATGTCCAACCGCGAAGCCCTCGGCATTGGGACCCTCATGAACGCCCGCGGTCTCATGGAACTCATCATCATCAACATTGGTCTCCAACGCGGCATCATCACCCCCGAACTCTTCGCGACCCTTGTCATCATGGCCGTCATCACCACCCTCATGGCCTCACCCATCTTCGACCGCCTCGTCGGTAAAGGGAAAGTCACCCTCGATCCACCCAACGCAAGCCCCCTTTCATCCACAAAACTCGAATCCATGCGCTAAACCCGCACGCAAAACTCGTAACCCTCTTATGCCCGCCATGAATGCCGAAATCGAAACCTACGATGCCATCATCATCGGCGCCGGTCCTGCCGGTTCCTCCGCCGCCGCCATTCTCGCCGAATACGGCCACAACGTCCTCGTCATCGAACGCGAAAAATTCCCTCGCTACCACATCGGCGAATCCCTCATCCCGTTCACTTTCCCATCCCTCGAACGCCTCGGCATGATCCCCAAAATGCGCGAGTCCCACTTCGTCAAAAAATTCAGCGTGCTCTTCGTCCAGCCCGACGGACAACGCTCTCAACCCTTCTACTTCTTCAGCCGCTACGACCGCGAAACCATCGCCCAGAGCTGGCAGGTCCTGCGCTCCGAGTTCGACCAGATGATGCTCGACAACGCCCGCGAAAAAGGCGCCGAAGTCCGCGAACTGACCTCCGTCAACCAGCTCCTCATGGACGGCGACCGCGTCATCGGCGTCGAATGCACCGACCGCACCACCAACCAAACCTGCCAAGTCCACGCCCCCATCACCCTCGACTGCACCGGCAAGGAAGCCTTTGCCTCCAACCGTCGTAAGTGGCGCATGCCCGACCCCTATCTCAACAAAATCGCCGTTTGGACCTACTACAAGGGTTCCAAACGCGAAGCGGGCATTGATGAAGGCATGACCACCGTCGCTTACATTCCCGACAAAGGCTGGTTCTGGCACATCCCCCAACACAACGACATGGTCAGCGTCGGCGTCGTGGCCGAAGGCAAATACCTCACCCGCGACGGAATCAAGGACCCCCAAGCCATCTTCGAACGCGAAATCGACAACAACGACTGGATCAAAGACCACCTCTCCGTTGGCGAATCCACCGGCGAATACTGGGTCACCAGCGAATACAGCCGCCACTCCAAACACGCCGCCGCACCGGGTCTTCTTCTCGTCGGCGACGCCTTTGCCTTTCTCGATCCCGTCTTCAGCAGCGGCGTCATGCTCGCCCTAAAAAGCGGCGTCCAGGCCGGTGAAGACGTCCACCAATGTCTCCTCGACAACGACTTCGACCCCGCCCGTTTCGAGAACTACTGCTCGATGGTCCGCCAGGGCGTCGAGAACATGCGTAAGCTCGTCTACGCCTTCTACCATCCCGATTTTTCCTTCGCCAAAGTCATCAAAAAATACCCCGACTCCGCTGGCGAAATCACCGACTGCCTCTCCGGCGACGTCAACAAGGACTTCACCCAACTCTGGGCCCGCATCCGCGAATTCGTCCCTCTCCCCGAAGACCTCCCCTACGGCACCCCACTCCCGGAAGCCGAACCCGCACTGGGGTAGTAAGTGACACAGGCTTGCAGCCCATAAGCATATACCTAACGCGCCATGCATCGCTTGACTCTTGCCAACTGGCGCGGTCGGCGGGGTCTGCGCTCGCTTAGTTCTTCCAACCACAGGTGTGGGGCGTTCATCATATGAACCAACC